>RGTL01000016.1 GCA_010025385.1 Gammaproteobacteria bacterium
AAAAAAGCACACCGATGACAATCGCGCCTCCCGTAATCGACCGCATCCCCGGATTCTCTCCTATCGCCAACCAGACCCAAAGCGGACCCAATACGGACTCCAGCAGGGTCAGCATCGCCGCCTCCGCCGAAGGCAGGTACCGCGGCCCTACGGTCAAAAAGGCAATGGCTACCGGCAATATGATCACGCCGCCTATCAAAAGCCATGTCCATTGCAAAGCATCCATTGGAGGGAAGTCGGCAAAAAAAACCGAAACTCCTGCCGCCAACAGAAGACCCAAGGTCGTTGCGGGCATCATGTTCGTTTCCTTGCGGCCGCGGATAATCGCAAACAGTAGGCCGAGGATGATCGTGTCAATAAATGCCAGGGCATCACCCACCCACCGGCCGCTCTCAAGGCTGCCGCTAGCAACGACAAAAAGACCGATGGCAACTCCGCCGATTGCCAGCTGGGTTACTCGCCCGATGCGCTCGCCAAAAAGGATCCGAGAAAACACAGCTGACGCCAGTGGAGTACATGCAAAAATGATCAAGACGTTAGCCGCTGAGGTGAAAGCGAACGCGGCATAAAACACAATCGAAGAAGCCGCCTGAACGAAGACAAAAAATACGCCCCACCGACCCAGCGGTCGCAGGGCCCCCAGAAACCCCGTTTTTGTGAAAAACATATAAAAACAAAGCAGCACAAGGCCCGCGAGCAATCCCCGCCCAAAAGCCAGTGTGAAGGTGTCGATCGCCGTCAATCGGATCAAGAGCGCGTCCGGCGTGAAGGCCATCACGCCCGCTAGCGTCAGCCAGAATCCTTTTCGGTATTCCGACATTATTCCCTCATCCCTGTTTATTCTGTCGGGCGACGAAGGCTTCGATTGCAGCGGGAGGCACGGGGCCAACCTGCACGGCAGTCAATATTCCGCCCGGCGAGTAAATCATAAAGGTCGGGGTTCCCTGTAACTGCCGCCCCGTTTGTTCCTTAAAAAATTCCGCCACCGCGTGAGGTTCGCCCACCAGATTAGGAAATCGCACTTCCCGCTCCTCAGCAAACGCCCAGGCTTCGAAGAGGCCTTCACGACCATCCAATGAAATTCCCAGAACCGAAATCGATTTGCTCTGGTTTCGCTCATGCATCTGGGATTGGCTCGCCATCTCCCTGGCGCAGATCACACAGGTATGGGACCAAATCATGACGACCAACCACCGATCAGCAGATAGGAAACTGTCGATAGCAGTAGGCTGCCCGTCAAAGTCAACGAACCGGGGCTCGCTGCTCGCGTTGATCTTCCCTATCGCTAGCAGGGCAATGAACGCGACGAGGACACGCCCCAAAGTCTGTCTCAGTCGAAATATCTCTTTACGCATCGGACCTCTCCCGACTTTTCACCAGAAGCACACCCCCCACGACCAGCGCCATGCCCGCCAACGACTTGAGGTTCAGCGTCTCTCCAAAAAGCGGCCACGCGACGAGGGCCGTAACGGGTGGCACCAGAAAGAAAAGACTCGCGACCTGTGTGGCCGCCTGCGCCCTGATTAGAACCCATAAAACGGTCATGGCTCCGAGTGAAAGGATGAATACGAGCCAGACCAACGCAAAAATGAACTCTCCCGACCACTGCACGATTCGCGATTCAAAACCATAAGCAATCGCGCCCATCATTAACGTTGCCGCAACGAACTGTAAAAAAGAGCCGCTTAACAGATTCATACCGGCACAAAAACGCTTCTGATAGAGCGTGCCAAGACTCATTCCCACCACAGCCAGCACGCAAAGCATCACGCCCTCAAAAGAACTGTCAAAGGCGCCGAGGTAGCGAAGCGACACCAGAGTCACACCGATCGTGCCGAGCACAAAGCCCATCCACTGCCTGGGTTCTACCCGCTCCGACAGCATCGGACCAATAAAGATCGCCGTAAGTATCGGCTGCATACCAACGATGAGCGCGCTATCGCCCGCACTGACGCCAAGATCGATTCCGGCAAATACCCCGCCCAGATACACCCCATGAACCAACAGACCCACGACCATGATATGAAAGGTCTCCATCCAACTCTTGGGCCAGGCGGCGTGCGCTAAAAGTGCGATGACGCCAAGGATAACGCTCACTAAAGCAAAGCGCATCGCCAGGAAGGTGGCGGGCTCGGCATAAGGGAGCCCAAGCTTAGCGCCGATGAAACCGGTACTCCACAGCACCACAAACAGCCCTGGCGCTGAAGAAAGCAGCATGATCTGGGCGCGGGACCGCCGGGTGGGCGATATGTTGGACAATGGGGAGTCCTACTAGGCAATATCGAGCGGCTAGTGTATTGCAATGGACTCAGGTTCTGTTGATCATCGACGACTTGTCTTTACAGGTAGCCGACCCCACATCTCTTTTCTCGACACAGAAAACATTCTCATGACCGATCACCCTTTCGTTCAGGCAGTCACCGCCCAGACTTTTGAAGCGTACGTTCTGCGCCAGTCTCAGGATGTGCCCGTCTTGGTGGATTTCTGGGCCGATTGGTGCAACCCATGCAAAATGCTGATGCCAATCCTGGATCAACTTGCCTCTGAATACGACGGCAAGTTCCTGGTCGCTAAAGTAGACACCGATCAAGAACGAGAACTGGCGGCTACCTACGGAATTCGCAGCTTGCCTACCGTGAAGGTCTTCCGCCATGGGCAGGTCGTCGACGAGTTCATGGGCGCCCTACCCGAGTCTTCCGTAAGAGAGATCGTTGAGCGTCATCTTGATCGACCGGCGGATCAGATAATTACAAAGGCACAAGACTGCCTAGACGCGGGGAATCCGGCGGATGCGGTTGCGCTCCTATCAGAGGCCCTCGACACCGATCCCACCTACTTAAAATTGCGCCTAAGCCTCGCGCAGGCACAAATAGTGGCCGGATATGCTCAACAAGCGCTAGATACCCTATCAGAGCTGCCGGCTAACGAGGCGATGCAGGCCGACGTTAAACAGATCCGGGCACGGGCAGAAATCGCCGCAGGGGGGCAATCCGAAATGAGTGCGGAAGAACTGATGGCGCGTGTCGAGAAGGATCCCAACGATCTGGCGGCTCGATTGCAATGGGGAAAGATGCTTCTTTCAGAACCAGACAAAGTAGAAGATGCATTAGCAGTGCTTATCGAGATCGTACGAGCAGCCCGGAATCAGAATGAAGGCGAGCAGGCCCGCCAATGCGTCATTCAGGTGTTTGAGAGTCTGGGGTCAGGCGACCCACGCGTTGGCCCATACCGTCGTCAACTCGCTCAAGCGCTGAACTGACCCGGTGCGACGCTAGCCACGCGGGTGATGCTCGCTGTGGAGCGACTGGAGACGCGCCCGGGCAACATGGGTATAAATCTGCGTCGTCGAAAGATCAGCATGACCAAGGAGCATCTGGACGCTTCGAAGGTCTGCACCGTGATTGAGTAGGTGCGTTGCAAAGGCGTGTCTCAGAGTGTGGGGCGACAAACGAGTATCGATTCCCGCTTTTGCAGCGTAACGTTTGATTAACTGCCAGAATGCCTGCCGACTCATGGGTTGCCCCCGCCGGGTAACAAATACCGCAGCGCTCACCCGCTCCCCCAACAGTATTTTTCTTTGATCACTCAGATAGGCCTTGATGGTCTGCGCGGCCTCATCCCCGAGCGGCACAATACGCTCTTTTCCTCCTTTTCCTGTCACCCGCACAAGTCCGGTCGTCAGATCCACCTGGTGCAACTCAAGCGCCACTAACTCTGAGACCCGAAGTCCACTGGCATACATCGTCTCGAGCATCGCCCGGTCACGAGCCACTAGCGGGCCGTTTCCGTCAGGCGCGGCAAGCAGTTTCTCAACAGCCGATTCGGTAATTGCTTTTGGTAAGGGCCGCCCAAGCGCGGGAGATTGAACATCAGCGCTTGGATCAACCGATAAAAGTCCCTCACGGACGAGATAGCGGTAAAACCGTCTTAACGTTGAAAGACGGCGAGCGGACGACCGGGCGCTCGATCCGGACCGGACATTCGCAGCGAGATAGTTAAGGATATCCGCGCGAGCGCACGCGTCCAACGGAACGTTCTTTTTCAAAAGAAAGGTCTCGAAGGCTGCCAGATCTGAACGATAGGCACTTAGCGTATTCGCGCTCAGACCGGATTCAAGCCACAAGGAATCCAGAAACTGATCAACCAGGCCGACGCCCTTGCTCACCATCGCTACCGGCCCTCCTGACGTATCCTCGCCAGCTGAATCTGAGCCAACCGGTACTGAAGCTTAGCCTGTAGCTTGGCATCGTTCGCATCGCTCAGTAACTGCTGATAGACCTGGGTAGCGTCGTCGTAGAACGTGGCCGCCTCCAGCGCCAGTCCGGCCTGATAAAGCGCGCTTCGCCGCCAAAGCAGGTCATTAGGTCCCGATAGGTTCGCCGATTCCAGAAAGTAGGCAGCGGCTCTGGCCGGCTCGTCTATCCCGAGCCAAGACTGACCCATCCAGTAAAAGAGTTCTCGTTTCTGATCGGCTGTACGGATCAGTCGCGATGCACTCTCGAAAAGTTTGATCGCGAGCTCATGCTGCTCGAGAAACTGAAGATCAAACATGATCTGCATCACCCGATCGAGACTGTCTGGAGAGATCTCTTTAAGAGTAGAGAGCCATTGGTCAAGGTTATCCGCGCCGAGCTTCGGATAACCTCCCAAAACCTGGATACGGGCTGTGCGCACCACCCATGCGCCAAGATCGATCGTATCGGGTCGCTTCCGGATAAGGCGCTGTAATGCGGCCGCTAGTGCAAAATCTGTGTTCCTCAGCGCTTCATCCATAAGGATCAATAACGCGCCATCATCGAGCGCCTCATAACTTGCCAGCACTCCGCGGTCGCCAAAAAACACCTGAATTAACCCGAGTTTCTGGTGGCTGAGGCAGTGGCGAATAAGCCAACCGTACCCTGACACGGGAGTCGACGGGTACAACCCGGTCCAGATCAGGTTGACCGCAAGCGCGCGTTCCTCAAGGGCGCTCAGATCTCCCTTCTGCCAGAGCGCCTGCCAGAGGCCCTCAGCGGAGGATGAATCCATACCCCTCTCTTTGATAACGGTGTGGGCAATGTGGCCATAGGCGACCAAGAGCGCTTGCGGTAAGTCCAGCGCGAACAGAGGATCCAGTTCCTCGGCCCACTCGATCAGGCGCTCAAGAGCATTAACGCGCGTCGCGGCGAGCGAGGGCTGATCGGCGATCACTGCAACCATAGCCGTTCGCGTGCGCTCGAGCGTCTCGCTCTCGGCAGGGATTGGAATCGCACCTAGACGACTGAGGGCAACGGGCGCCTCGATCGTGAGAGAACGCCACTCCGAGAAAATGAGCCAGAGCTGGGTCGAGACCGAGGGGTTATCTTGGAGTATTTCGGCCGCCCGGGTCGGGTCGTCCTGGCGCAGCGCAAGACGAGCCTGCAAGACTGTCCAAGACGGCTCTTTCGGATCGTAGTCGTTTTGAAAATCACGAGCCGCCGCATCTGCCCGCTCGACATCATCTATCGCAAGAAACCCCTCGATGATTCCGAGTCGGGCTTGTCGCACCGATCCGGCATCGAGTTCGGGGGTCGCCAACATCTCCTGAAAAACCTTCAAGGCATCATCTGCGGCGCCGTGCTCGATAAGCCATGAACCGAGGCGTAGCCCCAGTTCAGAAGTCTCATGAACCTCGCGGTTTGAGAACGCGTGCCACAACTCCTCGGTGAGCCGTTCACGTTTTCCAGCGCGCTGTAGCAGCAACCAGCGGGACCGTCGGCGCTCCGCGAAACTCTCGTTCGTGCCGAGTGGCGCGTGCTCAAGCACATAGAGCCGCAATTCATCGAGACTCTGCTCGCGAAGCGCGGCGTCATTCAGATCAGATAAGCCCACGCCAAAGGGCTCAATACCCAGGCGGTCGCTGTTATTGCTGCGTGGGGGCAACCCGCTAACGCCACCGCTGAAGTCAAGCAGTGTCTGAAAATCAAGCTGCGGCGCGAGTGTGATTGCTGATTCTGAGCCCTGCGGGGCGACGGGCAGGTCAGAGGAGGCTGCTTGCGGCGCGTCTTCAGCGAGAGCGCGAGCGCTGCCGGCGCTTAAAACAAAGAGAATCGAGACCGCTGAGCGCGCGACCCGCCGGGCTGTCCAGAAAGGAAAGGCCCGACTGCTCGCGTTCACCCGCTCAACAGCTCGTGTCGAGACGCAAAGCGCGCCCCGAAAACTGCTCAGGAAATCTTTTCCCGAATTCGGGCCGACTTACCGGTGCGCCCTCTTAGGTAGTAAAGCTTCGCACGACGCACGTCGCCTCGGCGGCGCACCTCTATATCGGCGACGAGGGGGCTGTGCGTTTGAAACACACGCTCTACCCCTTCGCCATAGGACATTTTGCGGACGGTGAACGAGGAGTTGAGCCCGCGGTTCTTTCGGGCAATCACGACACCTTCAAACGCCTGAAGCCGCTCCCGATTACCTTCTTTGACCTTCACCTGTACCCTAACGGTGTCGCCCGGACCAAAGTCTGGCACCTGGTCTTTCAATTGTTCGTTTTCCAACTGTTGAATAATGCTTGTCATCGCAAGTTCTCCTGTCATCATCTCTAAGGATGCTCTGCCTTAAATTCCGCAAGGAGCATCTGCTCCTCGTCGCTCATATTCCGACACTCCAACAGATCCGGGCGTTTTAACCAGGTCTGTCCCAGCGCCTCCTTCAGGCGCCAGCGTCTAATCTCCTCGTGGTTACCACCAAGCAGGACCTCAGGTACCCGCTCCCCTTCGAAGACCTCCGGCCGGGTGAAGTGGGGCCAGTCCAACAATCCATTGCTGAAGGAATCCGCGTCGGCTGAATTTTCGTTACCGAGCACCCCCGGCAACTGCCGAACCAACGCTTCTATCAGCACCATCGCAGGTAACTCTCCCCCTGCGACCACATAATCGCCGATCGACAATTCGTCGTCGACTTCGTTATCCAACACCCGCTGATCGATCCCCTCGTACCGTCCCGCGACAAGTACCAGCGCGGGCTCCTCACTCAGTTCTCGTAACCTCGAGTAATTCAACACGGGTCCCTGCGGACTCAGGCAGATTACCTTGCCTCGCGACGCCTCACGTGCCGCCCGAATCGCCTTCACCATTTGAGGCGCCTGCATCACCATGCCCGGGCCGCCCCCGTAAGGTCGATCATCAACCCGTTTGTAGCTGTCCTCGCTGTAGGATCTCGGATCCCACAAGTGCATCGCTAACGCGCCTTGTTCAACCGCAATCCGCGTCATGCCGTACTCACGTACGGTCGCGAACATCTGCGGAAAAATAGTTACCACGTCTATCCGCATGACGTCGCTACCACGCTCGGTGACAACCGAATCGACTAAAAATCCAGTTCCCAGTCAACCGTGACCCGGCCCTGTTTTAAATCGACTTCCTTCACAACACTGTCAATATAAGGAACCAGTCGCTCGGCTCTGATCTCGCCGGAATCGCCCATCTCCCTAATCACCAGCACGTCATTCGCACCGGTCTCCATGAGCGCCGCTATCTGTCCCAGCGACTCCCCTTCCAAATTAGAAACCGCCAACCCCTGCAGTTGGAACCAGTAATACTGTCCCCGCGCCGGCGGTTCTAACCATTCGCGCCGCACGGCGATCTCGTTTCCCTGAAGGGCCGTCGCCGTGTCGCGGTCGTCACAGCCAACGAGTTTCGCTATGACCCCTTTTCCGTGGACTTGCCCTTCCTCAATCTCGCGCTCGGACCAATGCCCTTTGCGACCGAGGAGCCATTTGCCATACTGCAGCACGTCTCCGCGCTCACGCGAGTAGTCAAATACTTTTATCCAGCCTTTTACTCCGAAGACACCGCTGATCTTCCCAACGATTAGCGGCGCGTGCTCATCCGATGCCATGGTGCGGACCTCGAAGTTCGAGGCCTCGACGATCAGGCAGCGGCCGTTTCCGGTTGCTTCAGGAAAGAGGCGACTCGCTCGGATGGTTGCGCGCCCTGTCCGATCCAGTACTCAGCGCGCGCTCGATCCAAGCGCAGCGACTCCTCGCCCTTCGCGGCCATCGGATTGAAGAACCCGATACGCTCAATAAAGCGCCCGCGCGGCTGTCGTCGACGATCTGAGACCACGATTGAATAAAACGGCCGCTTCTTCGAGCCGCCACGCGCTAACCGAATGGTTACCATTACAAAATCCTCTAGAAAAGTCTCCCAAACCCCCTGATTTTAACATACAACCTTCTCATGCTGGATAGGGGACTGGCGGTTCTAGAACGGAAAACCACCCCCGGGGAGTCCGCCCCCTTTAAGCTGACCCATCATTCGGGCCATGCCGCCCTTTCCCTTCATCTTCTTCATCATTTTCTGCATCTGGGCGAACTGCTTGAGAAGGCGATTGACTTCTTGGACCTCGGTACCAGACCCGGCCGCGATCCGTCGCTTTCGGGACCCCTTGATCACAGCGGGAAAAGCCCGTTCTCCAGGAGTCATAGAATTAATTATGGCAATAAGCCTGATGGTATCGCCCCCGGTTGCTTGCTGACGAACCGCCGCAGGCAATTGAGCGGCGCCCGGTAATTTCTCCAACAAACCCCCGAGTCCGCCCATCTTCTCTACCTGAAACAGTTGATCTCGAAAGTCCTCCAGATCAAAAGACTTGCCCTTTCGCAGCTTTTCGGCAATCTTTTTCGCCTTGGTTTCATCGACAGAACGCTGAACATCTTCAACCAGAGTGACGACATCTCCCATGCCCAGAATACGGGAGGCGACCCGCGAGGGATGAAAAGGCTCCAACGCATTCGTCGCCTCGCCCACACCCAGAAACTTAATCGGCTTTCCGGTCACAGACCGAATCGAAAGGGCTGCTCCTCCACGCGCATCGCCATCGGTTTTTGTCAGCACGACTCCGGTAAGCGCAAGTGCTGCGTCAAACGCTGCAGCACTCCTGACCGCGTCCTGACCCGCCATGCTGTCGACCACGAAAAGCGTTTCTACCGGCGTTACCTGCTGATAAATGGCGGCCAATTCGGTCATCATTTGATCATCCACATGTAGCCGGCCAGCGGTATCAATAATTAAGACGTCAAACGCACGTGTCCTCGCATGCTGCAGGGCATCTTCCACGATGGACGAGGGCCTTTCACCTTCTGTTCTGAATTCAACCTCGAGCTTCGCGGCCAACTGACGCAACTGCTCAACGGCCGCGGGCCGATACACGTCTACGCTAGTCAAGAGCACCCGCTTTTTCTGCCGCTCGGAAAGAAACCGTGCCAGTTTCGCTGCCGTGGTGGTCTTGCCTGCGCCTTGTAGCCCGGCAAGCAGAATGACCGCTGGCGGGCGAGTCGCCAAATTCAGCGACTCGTTCTCCTGGCCCATGAGCGTGACCAGTTCGTCGTGGACAATCTTGATGACCGCCTGACCCGGGGAGAGGCTCGACAAGACCTCCTGGCCGATGGCCCGATCCCGCACGCGCTCAAGAAACGCTTTAGCCACCGGCAGGGCGACGTCGGCCTCAAGTAGCGCCTTGCGCACTTCCCGCAGGGCGTCACTAATATTTTCTTCGGTCAGCCGTCCGCGACCGGTAAGGTTTTTAAAGGTGCCTTTAAGGCGATCGCCTAGCTGTGAGAACATGGAAGGATGGTTTTAAGAAAAGCCGTTGGTGTCTCGAAAGACTATATTGAATCCACCCGAGCGAGGCGCTTGCGCTACACTCGGATTCATTAATCAACCGAACAGTGTAAGTTTACACGGATCCAGATACTCCTTTGGTCGACGACCCGGACTTAATATTCGCCCCGGTTGATTGTCATGATGACCCCTACCCTTAGTTTTACTTCGTGCCTCCTGTATCTCGCGGCGACCGTTTTAACGCTGCGCACGCTTCGTGGCGCATCCTCCTCGCGGCAGCCGGGACCGTTTGATCTGCTGCTCGTTTATCTTGCCGTGATCGCGCACGGCTTGAGTCTTATGCCGATGCTCGTGCTGCCCGGAACACCAAACCTGGCGTTGGGAACCACGCTCTCGCTCATCACGCTCCTCGTGACTTTGTTGTTCCTCGTGGCGCGACTGTTCCAGCCAATTCATACGCTGGGCGTTTTCATCTACCCAACAGCGTTTACCGGGGCGCTCGTCGGCTGGCTTCTACCCGGCCCTGCCTATGCATCCAATCTTGGCGGCACACTTGGGTTTCTCCACATGGCAGGGGCGGGTCTTGCTTACGCTCTGGTCAGCCTTGCGTTTGCACAGGCGCTATTGCTGCAGACCTACGATAAGAGCCTGAAAGAGGCCCACACCGTCAGTTCGTGGCGCTCCCTGCCGCCCATTCAGACAATGGAGCGCGTACTGTTTCAGCTGATCTACCTTGGGTTCGCGTTGCTGACGGTCACATTGATCAGCGGGGCGCTGTCCGCAGGGCGCATGTTCGGTGATGCCTTGCTATTCAACCATCATACCGTTTTGGCCCTGCTCGCCTGGCTTAGTCTGGCAGGGCTTATTGCCGGTCGGAGATTGCTGGGGTGGCGGGGACAAACAGCCGTGCTATGGACAGGCGCGGGCTTTACGCTCATGGCGCTTGGATACTTTGGCTCACGATTTGTTCTCGAAGTGCTTCTTAATCGCTGATACCGAACAGGTCGCTGACAACGATTGCCCCCTCAGTGCGGTCAAATTCCCATCCGATCGAGAAAACCGTACCAGCCCACAGAAGCGGTCAGGAACCAGGGCTTACCGTAGTAAAGTGGTTTCGTGCGAAACGGGAGATCACACAAGACCGACTTTCCTTGATCGAGACCCAGGATCTGTTGACCGAGTTTCGTACCGAAGTAACTTGATAACGCTACCCCGGATCCGCAATAGCCCATTGAGTACCACACCCCCTCGTGCCTGCCCAGATGCGGCATGTGTTGAAACGTCCACCCAACGAACCCCATCCACGAGTGACTGATCTTTGCCGTTTCGAGTTGCGGAAAGATCGCCGTCATATGGCGATGCAAGCGCGGAGCGCTGATTCTGGGGTTGGTCTCCGCCAGTGAGACCCTGCCACCAAAAATGATCCTTCGCCCGTCTGGAGAGAGTCGGTAATAGACCACGATCCGCCGTGAGTCCACGACCATTCGGTCGTGGGGAATCAACGCCCTGGCCTGATCCCCTAGATCCTCTGTAGCGATCATATAGCTCCCGATCGGGAACACCCGTCGCTGCTGCCAAGGCGTCAGCCGGGAGGTATAGCCGTTGGTTGCGATCACGACATCCTGCGCCTGAATCAGGCCCCGCGATGTTCGAACATTAAAACCGACCCCGCCTCGGCGCCGCTCAATCGAAAGCGCCTCGGTCTGCCCTGCCACAACTGCCCCGCTCGCACGAGCTCGCGCCAAAAGCCCTTTATGGTAAGCGCCGGGATCCAGCGACGCGAATGGCGTCTGCACCACGCCGCCATGATAAAACTCCGAATCGATTTCTTTGTGTTGTTCAGCCCTGGGCACGACATAAGCATCAACGGCCACCTCGGGCTGCTGGGAGGCCATTTTATTTTTCAGTTTTTCAAAGTGCTTTGGCGTGTGTGCTCCGTAAAAACGCCCACACACACGGTAGGCACAATCGAGCGACTCTGCCTTTATAAAATCACCGATCCAGGACACTGCACGCAGGCCTTCTTTGTGAGTCTCAAACGCAACCGCCTCGCCATGATCGCGTGCTAACGCGTGGAAATCAGGCTTTATTCCGGTAGAGATTTGACCTCCGTTACGCGAACTACACCCCCAGCCTGGCTGATGCCGATCAATGACCAGCGTGTTTTTTCCGCCGCGCGCGGTTTGCAGGGCGACACATAGACCGGTGTAGCCGGCTCCGACCACAAGCACATCGACAACGGGGCCAATCGGCGCCGGCTCAGATTCATCGAGCGGCGACGCATCCCACCAATACGGCGTCTCCTTAAAATTTGGGGAAAAAATACCGTGACTCATTCGCTTGTGCTCAGTCTAATGTGGGGCGCAATTTTCAACGGCGAAACTACTCATCCAGACCACTTTGCTGATAAACCGCCCGCTCGATCCAGGATGGGTTAATGTCGACACCCCATCCGGGCGCGTCCGTTACCCGAATACAGCCTGACTCGATTTGATAAGGCGATTCAACAAACAGATCTTCCTGCCAAGGGTAATACTCCGGGCCCTCGATTGAAAACTCAAGATATTTTCCGGCGTTAGGGATCGCTCTCAGTAGATGCATGGTAAACAGCGTTACCATGGATAGATTGGCGCAGTGTGGGGTACATGGCAGGCCCTTCTCGTTCGCCATCTGGGCGACCTTCTGAGCCCGAATCATCCCGCCCACGTAACACACATCCGGCTGCACGATATCAACAGCACGCATGTCTATCATGCGACGCCAGGTCGGCAAGTCGCAGTCCTGCTCGCCACCCGTCACGTTCAGCCGCAGCGCCTCGGTCACGCGGCGGGTTTGCTCGAGTTCCCAGTATGGACAAGGCTCTTCGAAATGCTCAACGCCCTCCTGCTCGAGCATCTTGCCCACCTCAATTGCACGCTCCGGGGAAAATCCGCTGTTGGCGTCGACCAACAGGGATACGTCATCGCCCAAAACCTGGCGCACCTTGGGGACAATAGCCTCGGTCCGACCGGGCCATTCATCAACGTCGCGCCCACACTCCGCTCCGACCCGAAATTTAAAGGCGTCATAGCCAGCGCTGTCGCGCAAGCGGGCAAAGCGGGCGGCCTCGTCCTCGGGGGTAATATCCCGCCTCATGCTGGAGGCGTACACCCGTAATGGGCCTGGAGAACCACCGAGTAACTCACATACGCTCTTGCCCGCCAACCGACCCTGCCTATCCCACAAGGCGGTTTCCAATCCACCCAGGGCGCGCCGAAGATACGACCCCGGAAACTTGTGTTCTTTCTCAGGAATGATCTCGACTAGATGTGAGATCCCGTCCGCGGGCTGGCCTAGCGCCCAGGGTGCTACCTGACGGTGCAGAACAAGTGCCGATATGTCAGCGTTGTATGGAGATATCTGACCCCAGCCCATTGAGCCATCTTCTGCAGTGACACAAACGAATGAGACAAAGGGTTGACTGAACGTCTCGATCTTCGAAATGAGGGGGCGATCGCTTTTGTGGCTCAACAAAGAGACTCCTTAAATTGACAATGTGGCGATTTTGAACGATTAAGCTTGCTTTTCCTATCCGCAAACGACCATCCACATCAATAAACCGACTGCCATAGAACAAACCGCCGTCTATCGTCCTGCACGTTATCGACTAAAATATCCGGGGATTGAGCGGCCACTGTCTGGTGGATCCAGCCGAAACCCCCGAATCAAAAAACGACGTACAGCAGGCGACAGCCGTGACGGAATTGACCCGCAACCCCCCCCAACACCGGCTCGCGGGCGGCCTCATGTTAGTGATGATCGTTACCTCTGTCCTTGGCGGTGCGGGACTCAGCGACTTCCTGTGGGTCTCGGGATTGAGTGCGCTGGCATCCTTGATTCTCCTTTGGGATCGCGCCCGAGCCGTCCAGCAGATTCAGTGCGCTATTTTTTTTGGTATTGGCTTCATCTGTCTATTAATTGCCTGGCTGCAAGGTTATCGGGAGCTCCCAATAAAGCAGTTATTGACCCAAAACCATCTCTTGATCAGTTTGTTGTGTGCGGTCAGCTTCCTTCGACTCATTACCCAGACGCGAGATAAGCGTGCCAAGTCTACCGGTAACGGGACCCGAGCATTCTGGCAGACCCTGATCGGCGTGCATCTCTTCTCTTCGGTGATCAATTTATCGGCGTTTATTATTTTTGCCGACGCATTGAAAAAAGGATTGACTCTCGATCGAACGACCGCCACCTCTGTGCAGCGCAGTTTCGCGCTCGCTGCGCTATGGTCACCGTTCTTCGCCTCGATGGGTACCTGTCTACTCTACGCTCCGGGAGCGCGCTGGGCCGATCTTTTGTTTTTCTCACTGCCCTTATGTGCCGTGGGCTTTCTCCTGACCTGGGCCGAGCATCGATTCCGCCTGCAGGGGGGGCTAAATGATTTTGAAGGGTACCCAGTCAACGTTAGAGCCTTTTGGGTGCCTTCTTTGATGATGATTTGTGTTCTGATTGCTCATGAGGCACTACCAGAGGTCTCCGTTCTGGTGCTGGTCTCTGCTCTGGCGGTGTTGGTGCCAACCCTGGTGCTCAGCGTGCAACGCTCGCTCGTTACTGCCCTTCTCACCGTGCGCGACTTCAGTCTAAATCGTCTACCCGATACGTACGGCGAACTGTTGTTATTTTTTAGCACCGGCGTCATGGCCACTGGCATTTCCGTACTGATGCTTAAAAACCCGTTTGGGCTCGGGGTTTCGACCTTTACGCCAGAGGTGGCCATCGGTCTCATGGCGGTTCTCCTGTTTTTCGCCCTTATAGGTGTGCATGCCATCGTCACCATCGTGGCCGCATCAGCGGTGGTTGCGCCCCTTGATCCTGACCCATTAATGCTCGCGCTTGTCTTTGTCGTGACGTGGTCGGTTGGATCAACCGGCGGGCCGATCTCTGGCCTGAATCTGGCGATGCAAGGGCGCTATGGCATTACCGCGTATCAGTGCTTCGCCTGGAACTTGCGATACACCCTCGGAATGTTTGCCGCCACCAGTATCTGGATTCTGCTTCGCTTCAGCTAAGGGCGAGGCTCTTATTCTGGGGCAAGGTACCACCGGTACTCGAGCGGCGTGAACTCTCGGGAGAACGCATCGAGCTCATACTGCTTGCATCCCCTAAATAATTCTGAATACGTAGCACCAAAATAGTCGGACAGACCGGGGCCTTTTGCAAACTGATCGAGTGCCGCTTGCCACGTAAAGGGCATCCCGGGGTCCATCTCGGCGCCCGCGTTCTCCTCACTGGGCTGGGGCGCCTCAGCCCTTCCGCTGATTCCAAAATGAATGCCGGCCAGAATTGCCGCCAACGTGAGGTAAGGGTTGGCATCAGCGCCCGCGACCCGATGCTCGATTCGCCTCGCGCTGGGTGAGCCTGCCGGGATGCGAACTGCAACTGAGCGATTGTTGTAACCCCAGCTAGGTGCCGTTGGCACATAAAGATTAGGCGCAAAGCGCCTGAAAGAGTTCACGTTTGGCGCAAATACAGCCATGGACTCGGGAAGCATTGCAAGAAGACCCGCGGCCGCATGGCGCAGTTCAGCCGATCCCAAATCGCCGCCGTCATCGAAGATATTCCTGCCCTTATCGTCGAGGACGCTGACATGGATATGCAGGCCACTACCGGCACCGTCGGGGTACGGCTTCGCCATGAACGTCGCCACCGCGCCATGGTTTCGCGCAACCCCCTTCACCGCCCGCTGGAGCAGGATCGCATGGTCTGCAGCAAGAAGCGGATCGTTAACGTGATCCAGATTGATCTCGTACTGGCCGGCCGCATACTCAGCGGTCGAGGCGCCAATGGGAATGTTCTGGACTCGACAAACACTTTCGATCTCGCTCAGAAATCCCGTAAAGCCGTCGAGATCAGCAAGGCTGTAAACCTGAGTGGCTGTGGCCTGACGGCCAGTCTCGGGCAATACCGGGGGTCGTGGCTCACTGGTTTCCGCGCTTGAAGCGTCCAGCAGATAGAACTCAAGCTCCAAAGCGACGACGGGATTCATCCCGTCCTGACGCAGTCGCGAGACCACGCGTTCGAGCACATGGCGGGGGTCGACCTCGCACGGCGTGCCGTCTAACTCCCAGAGACAACCCATCACCTGCGCCGCCCCAGAAGCTCCCCAGGGCACCGGCTTGAGGGTTCCGGGGACCGGGCGAACCTGAACATCCGGATCCCCGTCCGAAAACCCGCGACCCCCTGCATCCGTACAATTTCCGTTTATATCGAGCAGGTAGATTGAGCTGGGGATCTGTAGCCCATCAGTAAATAACTTCTCGAACTGATCACGATTGATCCTCTTACCCCGGATGATGTTGCACAAATCTGGCAGCAGTACATCGACAAATTCCGTATCCGGGTAGGCCTCTATGAAGGCCTCAAACTCTTTTCGCAGCGCGGGCGTATCGTCCATACAAGATCTCTTCGAAAATGCACTCTGATTCTATGTTTCCGGTAGCTGGGTTGCATAGGTCTCCCTTGAGAATGCGATACTGACAACCGCAATTAGCAACCACACCAGCATGAGAGAAAAACCCAATCGGTAACTCTCGAAAACGTAGATTCTCAGACCATCAGGTCCCAGCTGGCCCTGCCACAACCGGTCCAGTATCCAACCGATGAGTGGCTGTAACAGCATCGGCCCACACATCACACCCATGTTCACCACGCCCGATACCGTCCCGGCCAACTTTATCGGCACGGATTCCTTCGCCTGCGTAAACCCCAGTATCATTCCTCCTGAAAAGAACCCTGCGCTGATTAGGGCCGCAACGAGGACCCCGATCGGAAGTCCGGGGATCAGTACCACCACCGCCCAGCAAAGAAGCGCGCAAGATGCGCCGCCGAGATACAGCGAACGCCGACGTTTGCGTCGCTCTGACAACACGCCAAAGAGCGGTCCGCTGAATGCCCACGCGAGCATCACGGCAGAGCACAACGTGGCGGCCATTCCCGGGGTCATGTGATAGACATCGGTGAGAAACGGCATACCCCAGAGCCCGGAAAAAGCCAACACGGACCCCACAAT
>RGTL01000151.1 GCA_010025385.1 Gammaproteobacteria bacterium
TTGCCGAGTGGGAACATCGTAAGGGCCAGCGCCGATTCTGTCAGTTCGTGAAGGAAATACGATTGATCTTTGGAGAGATCTTTGGCCTTTAAAAGCTGATGGGCGTTATTTTCAATCTCTACTCGGGCGTAATGCCCGGTCGCGATATGGTCTGCGCCTAGATCCCGCGCGTACGAAAGAAATTCCTTAAATTTGATTTCCCGATTGCACAGCACGTCCGGGTTAGGGGTTCGCCCAGAACGATATTCGTCCAGAAATATGGTGAACACGCGCTCCCAGTACTCGTGGGAAAAGTTAACGGTCTTTAGCGGGATCCCAAGCGCCTCACTGACTGCTTGAGCAGCGGCCAGATCTTCTCGGGCGGCGCAGTACTCTTCGTCATCGTCTTCTTCCCAGTTTTTCATGAAAAGACCAATGACATGGTAGCCCTGCGTCTTCAGTCGATGAGCCGCGATGGCTGAGTCCACACCGCCCGACAGGCCAACCACAACCGTTTTTTGGGGCGAAGGCATTGACGTACTGAAGCGGCAGGGAGTTAGCGTTTAGTTCTGGATCGGAAAGATAATGGTTTCGGCATTGGTCATATCGTGCCACTCGATACTGTCTGCCACGTAAGGCAGCATGCCATTGTCCTGAAACCAACTGTCAATCACGAAGCGTCTG
Organism: Gammaproteobacteria bacterium; assembly: GCA_010025385.1. Lineage (GTDB taxonomy): Bacteria > Pseudomonadota > Gammaproteobacteria > Arenicellales > UBA868 > UBA868. The sequence goes on from RGTL01000151.1 coordinate 664, forward strand.
CCTGACTCGATCTCTTCTATCTGGCCTGCCCAGTGGGCGTAGAAACCGAATTGCCGATAAGCACGTTCGACGATTCGATGAAAGCGAAGATACCCCTGCTCTTTGAATAAAGTCATGTAGGTCGTGATGTTCAACGATTCATCGATGCAATCGAGCTGGCCTGGGGTCGTGGGGTTTTTCTCGTAATTGAGACCCAGGTCGTTATGGGTAGGCGTGTGACGACCCACAACCACTTCCAGCCATCCTACCGCTTGCCTTAACCGCTCGCGTTCTTCTTCCGCGCTGAGCGGTGCAGGGCGAAACCAGCCGGTCACGCTTCGCCACTCATCGCTGGAAAGCGAGACTTCCTGCTCGGTCTTGCAGCTGAAGTCGTAGCAGACCGTTACTTTTTGAGGCTGTGCTTTAGCCACGGACCCCAACAGACCCGTGACTAGTCCAAAGCAGAGGCTTAATATGAAAACGTCAGGAAGACGCAAAGAGAGCACCCTAAAAGGCCGTTTGAGGTTCGATAAGATTATAGATTAGGGGGTCTACCTGAAGTTACGACCCGGCCGCTAATGGCTTGGATGAGCCGCAAAACTATGCCTCACTTGATGTCCACTCGTCGCTTGTTAAGGTGCAGGGAATTATAAAACCAAAGGCAATAGGGTCTTGAGAAATCCCGGGTATTGACCCTATATTTAAAACGAGAGCCCAGACCTGCGACTATATTCGTGAGCGACCGTAGAGAAATTTCCAGAACCTCCGGAACCTCGGTAGAGGAGGCAAAACCACGCCTCAAGAAGCCGAGAATGTTCCGGGTATTGCTTGTTAATGATGACTACACCCCGATGGAGTTTGTGGTGATGATCCTGCAGCGGGTGTTCCGCTTGCCGCAGGAACAAGCGGTTCAGATCATGCTCAAGGTCCACACCGAGGGATCGGGCGTGTGCGGTGTTTTCACCGCTGAGGTGGCAGAAACTCGGGTACGCGAAGTGCTGACGCTCGCTCGCGAAAACCAACACCCTCTGCAGTGCACTATGGAGCCTGAATAATTCGATGCTCTCCAGCGAACTTGAACTATCCCTCAATAGCGCGATTCAAAGCGCGCGTGAGTCGCGGCATCAATACATCACGGTTGAGCATTTGCTCGCGGCGCTTCTCGATAACGCGCCTGCGGCCAAAGCGATCAAGGCCTGTGGTGTTGAGGTAAGCGGTCTGCGACGAAAGCTCTTGAGCTTTTTGAGCGAGCACGTGCCGGTGCTAGGTGAGGATGAAGAGGCCGATCCGCAGCCAGCCGTCGGTTTTCAGCGCGTGATCCAACGCGCCATTCTGCATGTTCAGAGTTCGGGCAAGCGTGAGGTTACGGGCACCAACGTGTTGATCGCAATCTTTGCCGAAAAGGACTCCCACGCGGTGTATTTTCTTGGTGAGGAGGGCGTCTCGCGCTTCGACATCGTCAACTACGTCTCTCACGGCATCAGCCAGGGAGACAGCCGAAAAGAGCTGCCGCCTCCGGGTGAGCAAGAAGAGGACGAGAGCGATGAGGACTTTCAAAGCGCATTGTCTGCGTTTGCGGTCAATCTCAACGAGCAAGCGATTGCCGGCAAGATCGATCCGTTGATCGGGCGGGATCTGGAAGTGACCCGAACGATGCAGATTCTCTGCCGCCGTCGGAAAAATAATCCGCTCTATGTGGGTGAGGCGGGCGTTGGTAAAACGGCGATTGCGGAAGGCCTAGCAAGAAAGATTGTGGAGGGTGAGGTGCCGGAAGCGTTGATTGGCAGCACGATCTTTGCGCTGGACATGGGCGCTTTGCTGGCAGGGACAAAATATCGGGGTGATTTTGAGCAGCGCCTGAAAGCGGTACTGGCCGATCTGGAAGAAACCGAGGGCGCGGTGCTCTTTATTGATGAGATCCACACCGTTATTGGTGCCGGCGCGGCCTCAGGCGGCGCAATGGACGCCTCTAATTTGCTCAAGCCGGTGCTGGCCTCCGGCGCTATTCGCTGTATTGGGTCGACCACCTATCAGGAGTACCGGGGCATCTTTGAAAAAGACCGCGCGCTGTCTCGGCGATTCCAGAAGATTGATGTCCTTGAGCCCAGCGTAGAAGAGACGGTTGAGATCCTGCGTGGTCTGAAGACGCAGTTTGAGAAGCATCATGAGGTGCGGTACACGGCACCCGCCCTACGGACGGCCGCCGAGTTATCCGCACGATACATCAACGACCGGCATTTGCCGGATAAGGCTATCGACGTGATCGATGAAGCGGGTGCTCAGGCCCGTTTAGCGCCTGCCTCTAAACGAAAAAAGACCATCGGCGTTGGCGACATCGAGCGTGTGGTGTCAAAAATGGCGCGCATTCCGCCCAAGACGGTCAGCGCGTCGGATCGCGATGCGTTGCGTACGCTCGAGGGCGATCTCAAGCGGGTGGTGTTCGGTCAGGATAGCGCGATCAAAGCTCTGGTTAGCGCCATAAAATTATCACGGTCGGGCCTTGGTAACCCGGATAAACCCATTTCGTCGTTTCTCTTTTCAGGCCCAACGGGCGTCGGGAAGACCGAGGTGACACGTCAGCTTGCGCTCACGCTGGGCATTGAGCTGGTCCGCTTTGACATGTCGGAATATATGGAACGCCACACGGTGTCCCGTTTGATCGGCGCCCCGCCAGGCTATGTGGGGTTTGATCAGGGCGGTCTGCTAACCGAAGCGATCACCCGAAATCCGCACGCGGTATTGCTTCTTGACGAAATTGAAAAAGCGCATCCGGATGTCTTTAATCTTCTATTGCAGGTAATGGATTACGGTACATTGACCGACAACAACGGGCGTAAGGCAGACTTTCGAAACGTCATCATTGTGATGACCACCAATGCCGGGGCCACTCAAATGGCGCGTGGCTCTCTGGGTTTTGTCACTCAGGACCACAGCGCGGACGACACCGAAGTTATTAACAAACTCTTTACGCCCGAGTTTCGCAATCGCCTGGATTCCATCATCCGCTTTGGCGGCTTGGATGAGAACACCATCGGCCATGTGGTGGATAAGTTTATTTTGCAGCTGGAGTCACAGCTGGCTGATAAGGGCGTCACGCTGGATGTTGATGACAGTGCCCGGCGCTGGTTGGCGAAAAACGGTCATGATGCCACCATGGGCGCCCGTCCGATGGCTCGATTGATTCGCGATCGGATCAACGAAGCTCTCGCCGATGAACTGCTGTTCGGCAAATTATCCGCAGGAGGCAAAGTCAGGGTATTCGAGCAAGACGGCGATCTATCGTTTGAGATAGAACCGGCCGATCAAAAGTAGTCGGCACTCAGATTTAGGTGAGGCCCCGGTCGGAAAGCAAGCCGTCATCGAGCATCACTTGATTACCCTCTAGCGACAGTCGCCCCGAGGCGAACCAGGCGATTGCCTTAGGGTAAATCTCGTGTTCAACCTCATGCACCTTTTGCGCGAGCGTTCCCTCGGTATCGGATGGCACTATCGATGTTTTTCCCTGGATGATGATGGGCCCGCCGTCGAGATCTTCCGTGACGAAGTGTACGGTGGCGCCATGTGACGCCCGTCGGTCGGCGAGTACCCGCTGGTGGGTATTCAGGCCGGGATAATCTGGAAGCAGAGAGGGGTGAATGTTAATCAGACGTCCTTCGTATTTTTTCACAAACGCAGGAGTCAGAATTCTCATAAAGCCTGCCAGGACAATAAGATCGGGCGAGAAGGTCTCGATAAGATCGGCAAGCGCCTCATCATAGGTCTCGCGCGAATCAAAATCTCGATGACTGAGGCCGACAGCGACAATGTTCGCCTGAAGGGCTCGGGTTAGTCCATAAGCTGAGGGTTCATTACTAATGACCCCGACGACGGTTCCGGGAATTCGTTCTTCGCGACAGGCATCAATGATGGCCTGCAGGTTACTGCCGCTACCGCTGATGAGAACAACGATCCGGCATGCATGGCCGGTTTCAGTCAAAC
>RGTL01000152.1 GCA_010025385.1 Gammaproteobacteria bacterium
TTTTCAGGAGATTGATAATGGTTTTGGTTTCAAGAAAGCCTACAAGCAAGATCGACAGGTTCGCAAAAAACATTGCGGCAAACACAACCCAAACAAGATCCGGGCTATTTAAAAAGACGAGCGGACCGGGCTCCATATCGTGCATCTGAAAAACACCCACCATCATCGCCGTGAGCGCGCCACCCGGCAGCCCTAACGCGAGGAGCGGGATCATTGCCGCACCCGTTGCCGCGTTGTTTGCGGTCTCAGACGAAATAACCCCCTCCAGCTTGCCTTTGCCAAATGCTTTCTTGTCCTTAGACCATCGAACCGCTTCGTTGTAGCCCATAAAAGCCGCGAGCGTCGCGCCGATCCCGGGCAGGATGCCGCAAAAGAACCCAATAAAGATCGAGCGGATCACGGCAAATTTATGGGCCAAGAGCTCTGCCAAGCTTGGGAAATTCACGCTGAGCTTTGGAGCCTTATAGGAGCCAGTAGCTTTCTTCTCGGCCTGAACAAAAATCTCTGATACGGCAAAAAATCCCAAAATCGTCGGAATGAAGTGAATGCCGGCCAGCAAATATGGCATGCCGAAGTCGTAGCGGGGGATTCCGCCCACAGGGTCCATGCCTACCACCGCTATCATCAGGCCAATCAGAACCGACAACCATCCCTTCCAAAGAGTCTTTGCACCCACGGTAGCCGCGACCGCAAGGCCGAAAAACACAAGCGCAAAAATTTCTGGCGGGCCAAAGGCAGATATCGCCCAGTTGGCTATTGGTGCCGTTGCAATCATCATGATGATTGCCGATACCGTACCGCCAATCGCCGAGCACATCACGGCTGCGCCCACCGCTTTACCCGCTTGGCCGTTTTTGGTCATTGGATAACCATCAAACGCCGTCGGTGCGTTCTCTGGCGCACCGGGAATATTAAAAAGGATCGCGGTGATGGCTCCGCCATATACGCCCGTACAGTAAATCACCGAAAACAACATGATCCCGTGTTCGGCGGATAAATGGGCGGTGAAGGGCAGCAGGATTGCTGCGAGCGTCAGCATGCTGACTCCAGGAATAGCACCAAAAAGCATCCCGCCGACTACCCCACCAAAGAAGATCAGGATACCCATCGGGTCGCTGAATAATGCGACCGTCCCGTTTAGAAAATTCGCAAATGCGTCCATGAATATTTAGGCCCTTCTTTACTGAAGCACCGTAACCAGCCAGTTACTGAAGTCGTAGAACGGTGAAATATTTCCTGTCGGCAACCCGACATACAGAATGCTCACGAACATCATGAGGAGAACGCCCATGATGAGCGCAATCGTTAGCGCGATCCACTGCGGACGACGCTCGCCCATAAGCAGTGTCACTCCGATAATAAATAACGGCGCCATCGCATAAAAACCCATGTCTTCAAGAATTGCGGCGAAGAAGATCGGTAACGCCAACATGCCGCCGACATGGTTTCCACGCATGGTCGCGATGTACAGCACGAGTGCCACGGGAGCTGTAATTAACTTGACGACATGAATACCTGTCTTATCGAGGGTCATCGCCATAGCCACGATATCCGGCAAACGCATGTAGATAAAGGGAATAGCCAACAACCAAAGCGTCGAGAGATACCAACGCAAAGAGGAGTGCCCTGCCTCACGAGCGGCATCCTCCGAGCCATCATCTGTCGCCGCACCAAGCGAACCGGTTGACTCATCCCCTGCGTAATACTGGTACAGCAGCTGGCCGAGGGCGGCCAACGCCATTAAGACAATCAGTGCACGTGGCCAGCCGGCCGCGCCGAACTTGTAGATCTCAATGCTTTTGTTAAAAGCAGAAGACTCTACGTAAAGAAAACCCGCCAGCAAAAGCCAGAACGAGGTTTCGATGATATGACCAGGCCGAAGTTTGCCCATAAACCGAACGCCCAGCTGTTAAAAAGAAAACAGCCCAACCCGACACCGGCACACTGACCGAATCGGGTTGGGCATGAAGAGACCGATACGCAAGACGCGCCTGTCTAGATTATTTAACCTCTAAGCCCAATTCCTTATAAACATCACGGTACTGCTGAATTGTTGAGGTGATCAGCTTCTGGCCGCCCGCAGTGTCGCGATAGCTGTCGATCAGGTTCATGTATTTCTTCTCGTTGTAAGCCTGATAGCTTGGGACGCAGAAGGATTTCTGGAACGCCCACTGCAGCCATTTCACCCGGTCTGCCGGCGCATCTTTGTGCACATAAAAGCCACGGAACCGAAGCAGCGGCTCAAACTTAAAGCCTGCATCGGTGAGGCTCGGCACATCTGCAAACGCGCTCGGGCGCTCATGTAGCAGCGTCAGAATCGGCTTGAAGGTGCCGGCGTCAAGAAACTTACGGACGTCACCCGGCTGCTCAAACAGCGCGTCCACCTGGCCACCTGCAAGGGCGCCGTAGCGAGGAGCGCCCTTGTCAAACGAGATCTGTTGGATTTCCATGCCGGTCGCATCGGTTAGATACTTCATGTTGATGCGCTCCATGGAGCCTTCCTTGGATACGTTGGCGATTGTGGCCTTGCCATTTTGCGCCTTTACCCACGCGACAAACGAGTCCCAGTCGGTATATCGGTCTTCGTTCGTCCGAATGTAAATCTGCGAGAAGGTAATCTGAGAGATAACCAGCGGGATCAAGTCAGTCGCCGGGTTTGGTTTTGAGGAATCGAGCGCGTGCGCACTGGACGCGTCGTCGATATGCTCAAGCACAGTGTACCCGTCGGCAGGCATCGCCATGTAGGCAGTCATACCGACCGTGCCCGAACCGCCTGGCTTATGATCGCGGTTGATCGCCACGCCGGTTAACTCGGTGACAGCAGTTGCCATCGCCTGGGCCACCTGACCCGAACCGCCCGCAGGACCGTAAGGCACGATCATGCCCAATGCCCGCGCCGGGAAGCCATCTGGCTTATCCATCGAGCCGGGCATGCCATCGGTCACACAAGCAGCAAACGCGGTACTGGCCGACAACGTCACGGCGGCCAGTACGGAGCCTGTCGACGCAATTAATTTCTTGTACTTCATTACATCCTCCTCATCTTTATGTAGAAAGGTCTCTGAAAAAGAGCCGGAAAAATACTATCCCACCCTATGGGGGGTGTCAAAACATTTACCTCTAGATTAGTGCTCGCCACAACATCGTTGCACCAGAAACCAGTAAAACTACTAAAACCATCCGACTGAATCGCTCGTCGCTCACCCTGCTTCGAAGTTTCTCCCCCAGGATCAATCCTGCGACAACCGGCAGGGTCGCTACCGTGGACAAGAGGGTCAGCTCCAGATCCAGTACACCAAATCCGATCAGAAGCATTGCCCAGGGCACCACGCAAGCGATGTACAGAAAACTAATCGAGGCAACAAACCGCTCTTTGTTAAGCCCCGGGAGCGAGACCAGATAGATAATCAGCATCGGTCCAAACATGGACGACAGTCCGCCGACGAGGCCGCTAGCGAGGCCGAAAACCAAACCAGCCGGTTTTTCCGCCCGCGTCGAAATCTGAAACTTGTAACTGGATCCCTGAAGAATCGTGAACGCAATGACCAAAAGACCCACCACCAGCAAGAGTGTCCGATCATCGATATTCGCGAGAATAAATACGCCTCCTAACGTTCCGGCAAGGATCGCCAAAAACATTGGCCAAAACCGCGAGACAACCGTCGACACCTCTTTCGCACGCGTGGCCTGCCAGACGTTGGCAACAACAACAGGTATGGCCATCAACACCACCGCCGTCTGGGCAGGAACCACCAAGGCCATCAACGGCACCGTAAGAAGGGGTGTCCCCACTCCGAGCGTGCCTTTAATGAGGCCTCCGCAAAAGAGCGCGAAACCGCACCAGGCAATGATCCACATGTCCAGCTCGGGCAATCCCATTATCTGACTGTCATTGAGTGAAGGTCAGTCCAGCGCCTCGGCAAGCACGCGAACCACGTGTTGCGGTTTCTTGTCTGACAGGTCGCGAATTTGATGCCGACAGCTAAAGCCATCTGTGACTACGCAATCATTTTGTCCAGTTTGCCGAAGGGTGGGTAACAAACTGAGCTCAGCCATCGCCACAGAGGCCGACTGCGTTTCCTGCTGATACCCGAAACTGCCAGCCATACCGCAGCAGCTGGACGCAATGTTTCTCACCTTTGCTCCAGGAAGACTCTCCAGTACCTTATTGACCGGGCTCAGCGTGTTAAAAGCCTTTTGATGGCAATGTCCATGCAGCCAAAACGTCTGACCGTTGCTGGGGGAAAAGCGCAGCTGACCAAAGGCCTCTGCGCCTTCCCCTACCAAAAACTCTTCAATCAGAAACACACGCTCGGCGAGATAACTCGCATCAGCGCCCGGAATCAGGCTCGGCGTTTCATCCTTAAAGGTATAAAGGCATGACGGCTCAAGACCAATCACGGCCATTCCCTTCTCAACATAAGGCTTAAGCGCGGCCAGTGTACGCTCGGCCTCGCGCCGCGCCTCGGCCATCATGCCTGATGCAAGGTACGTTCGGCCGCAACACAATGGGCGCGAGGATCGATCGACCGATTTTGGAAAGTGCACTCGATACCCGGCCGCGAGCAAGACCTTAAGAGCCGCGTTGAGGTTATCAGGCTCAAAGTATCGGTTAAAGG
>RGTL01000153.1 GCA_010025385.1 Gammaproteobacteria bacterium
TACAGGCGCCTACGGATGGTTACTGGTCCGAGGTCTGGATGAAGAAGGACGTTGCCGCGACCCGCTGGAATGAACGGCCGGCCGATCAGGCGTTACACGAGATATATCTTTCGACCGCCAAGTGGAACGAAAGCTACTTCAAGGACGAAGCCTTTGATGCCATGCTGGCCGATGCCCGCCGAGAGCTTGATTTTGATAAACGCAAAGAGATTTACCAAGCGGCTCAGCAACACCTGTGGGAAAACGGCGGTACGCTGATCCCATATACGGTGACCAAGCTGATTGGCGTATCCTCGCGCGTTCAAAATCTTGACCAGGTCAAGAACGACGCTGTGCGCTGGCACAAGATCACTGTCGACTAATACAACACAAACCAGGGTGCCGTCGTTCTTCGGTGGCGCCCCGACCCGTTTTGCTCACTTCAGCTTTCAGGACCAATTGCTGTGCTGCGTATGCTTCTTCGACGTCTCTTTCTTGGCGCTGTGACGGTCGCAATCGTTTCCGTTATCATTTTCTCAGGTGTCGAATTGCTGCCTGGAGACGCCTGCACAGCGTTTCTTGAGCGTGAAGCCAAAGGTAAACTCCTTGAGAACTGCCGCGAGGCGCAGGGTTTGAACCGCCCGGCCGTTGAGCGATATATCGATTGGGCCGTGAATGCAATTCAGGGTGATCTAGGTGTCTCGGCAAATGGCCAGAAAAGCATTTCAGAACTGGTGGGCAATCGCCTGCAAAACTCGCTTTTGCTTGCCGCCTGTTCTCTGGCACTGGGCGTGCCGCTGGCAATTTTCTTTGGTGTGGTGACGGGACTTTGGCGCGACAGGCCGATTGATCTGTTCTTGTCTACTCTTTCGATTTTCGCCATGACGATCCCAGAGTTCGTATCCGCAACAGTGCTAATCCTGTTGTTTTCGGTTTGGCTGGGCTGGTTGCCAGGCATCGTGCTAACCCCTGCTCATGCACCTGCCTCCGAGTTTTTCCCTGAAATCTTGCTACCGGTACTGGTACTGACCATGGTGATGACCGCGCATATCCTGCGTATGGTCCGCTCGTCGGTGATCGAGGTCATGGCTGGAGACTATGTTCAGATGGCAACACTCAAGGGCGTACCTTACTGGCGCATTGTATTTCGTCACGCCCTGCCCAACGCCCTGTTACCTGCAATCAACGTAGTCGCTCTTACTGTAGCGTGGCTGTTGGGTGGTGTCGTGGTGATCGAGGTAGTGTTCAACTATCCCGGACTCGGAAGAATGATGATCGATTCGATTTCTGATCGCGATCTGCCAGTGGTTCAGGCAATTGCCCTCATTATCGCTACCGTCTATGTTGGCGTGAACCTCTCGGCCGACATGTTGACGATGATCGCCAACCCGCGCTTGCGCACAATGCATATGAGGCGTAAATGAGCATCGCCTCGGTTCCCAGTCAAAACACCCGTTTCACCCGGATCCTTTTGGTATTTCGAGATGTGGTGTCCCGCCCATCTGGCGCTATTGGCCTGACATTAGTAGTGGCCCATCTGGTGCTGGCACTGATTAGTCCACTGATTGTCCCCTATGACTATAAGACAATGAACTCGGCCTTGATGCTTACTGGGCCCGATGGCACGCATTGGCTTGGCACCGATCATGTCGGGCGTGATGTTTTCACTCGCGTTCTTCTCGGGGGTCGCGAGGCGCTGTTGGTTACTGGTGTCGCCACGCCCATCGCCGTGATATGGGGCGGGTTCGTTGGCATATTCTTCGGCCTTGTGGGCGGGCGCATTGACGAGGTTATGATGCGAGTGGTCGATGCCTTCCTGTCGCTGCCTTGGATCCTGAAGATGCTAGTCTTGATTGTGACCTTCGGCACCGGTATCGAAGTCCTAATCCCAACACTAGCGTTTTTTTACGGAATACCGGTGATCCGCATCGCGCGCGCTGCGACCCATGATGTGGTCGCCCGCGATTTCGTATCGGCTGCGCGCGCACGTGGACATGGCCGCATGACCATCATTCGGCGTGAGCTTTTGCCCAATGTGCTCGACACTCTGATGGTTGAGGGTGCGATGCGCTGGTCATGGATGCTATTAGCCTTTTCTTCGCTTTCGTTCCTAGGATTCGGGGTGTCGCCGCCAACACCTGACTGGGGCCTCATGATCGCCGATGCTCGTGGGTTTATGTCGTTTGCTCCATGGGGCGTTCTGGGACCGGTGATTGCCCTATCATCGCTGATCATAGGCATCAATCTGACCGCCGATGCGCTTGCCAAAGCGCTTGGTATCGACCGCGCACAAAAGGCTCCGGTATGACGACTCCTGTTATTGACATCCGCGATATCTCTGTTGGCTTTACGGCTAAGTCTGGCGCCACTCTGCCGGTTTTGCGCAACATCGACCTTACTGTTGCCGAAGGCGAAAGCGTTGGTATCGTCGGTGAAAGTGGCTCGGGCAAATCTACGCTGGCTCTGGCTTCAATGGGGTTTCTGAAACGTGGCCTGCGCCTTCTGGATGGCTCCGTGGCCTTTAGTGGCAAGGACATGTTTTCGCTCACCCGCACAGAGTTGGAAAAAATTCGCGGTGGTGAGTTGGCGCTGATCCCGCAAAATTCTGGGCAATCGCTAACCCCGACCCTGCGTATTGGAGCCCAACTGATCGAGGCGCTGCGGCTGCATTCCTCGGTGTCCGCATCCGAGCATTCAGCTAAGGCGGTCGAATTGCTGGGGCAGGTGCGTTTGCCAGACCCCAAGGCGATCCTGTCACGTTTCCCGCATGAACTGTCAGGTGGACAACAACAACGCGTCGCGGTCGCAATGGCCTTGGCCGGTGAACCGCACGCGCTGTTGCTGGATGAACCCACCACCGGCCTCGATGTCACGACGCAGGCGCATATCCTTGAATTATTGCGCGACATTGCCCGTGAGCGCGGCATGGCGATGGTCTATGTCAGCCACGATCTTGGGGCGATTGCCCGTGTCTGTGACCGGGTGGTGGTAATGTATGCTGGTGAAGTCGTGCTGGAAGGTACCACGCGGCAAGTGCTGAAAACTCCAGCGCATCCCTACGCGCGCGGGCTCTTGGCTTCTATCCCTCGCCTTGCCGATCATCATCTGCCGGTGGCGCTGGATGGCCGTCCTCCAGCACCTGGTGGCGCTGGAGCGGGGTGCTCTTTTGTTAACCGTTGTTTACTTGCGCAAGACCGCTGTCGCGCGGAGCGTCCCGCTCTCGCCTCGCTTCCCGGAGGAGCGTTGGGACGCTGCTTTTACGCGGACAATGCAGTAGAACTGTCACTGACCGGAACCGGTACTGTGCCTGTCGAACTTGAATCCGACGGCCCGCCCGCATTGCAACTTGACGAACTTTCGATCAGCTATCACCAACCTGGACTTTTCGACAACCTTCTAGGTAATGTGGAAACGCGCGTCGCTACGGTCGATGATATCAATTTCACTGTGCGCCGTGGCGAAACCCTTGGACTGGTCGGCGAAAGCGGCTCGGGCAAATCCACGATCCTCAAAGCCGTGGCCGGGCTGTTGGCACCAGCGGGTGGCAATATTACCTTTGCTGGAAGCGAGATATTGGCCCCAGTCGTCGAAGATCGGCCACCTGAGCATCTTCGCAGTATTCAGCTGATCTTTCAAAACCCTGATGACAGCCTAAACCCCCGTCAGACCATCGCCGAAATTCTTGAACAGCCGCTTCGTCTCTATTTCGGCCTCACCGGACAGGCCTTGTACGATCGCTGCGTCGAGATCCTGAACCGGGTTCGCTTGGGCGGTCACTATCTTGATCGCTTGCCCAGCCAGTTGTCTGGTGGTGAAAAACAGCGGGTCGCAATTGCCCGCGCCTTTGCCGCCGATCCAAAAATAGTGCTGTGTGATGAGGTCACTTCGGCGCTGGACGTTTCGGTTCAGGCCGCCGTTCTGGACCTGCTCAACGAGCTCAAGGAAAAGCAGAGTACGACATATATTTTCGTCAGCCACGATCTGGCCGTGGTCAAAGCGCTGTCGGATCGTGTTGCGGTGTTATATCAGGGGCGTCTTTGTGAAATCGGTCCATCTGACCAAGTGTACGCAACGCCTTCCCATCCTTATACCGAGGTTCTGTTGGGTGCGGTTCTGGAGCCCGATCCCGAAACAGAACCGACCCTTTCTGCAGACGATGTGGTCGAACTGTACCCGCCTGTCCGGGGCTGCCCGTTCCAACGTCGTTGCCCGCGTAAGATCGGCAGTATTTGCGACACAGAAACGCCACCATGGCATCGCGCAGCTCGCGGTCACGCGATCCGTTGTCATCAAGGGATCGATGATTTGGCAGCGGCACAGGTGGTTCAGGCAGCCGTATGACCTGAACCGAGAAGCTAGACCTCGCCGAGGCGCGTGTTTCGGTTTTCCTCCAAGAAGCAAGACAGGCCGCGCTTTGCTTCCTCGTCTGAGCCGGATACAATGCAATTACTTCGCATGGAACCATTGGCAACTGTATCGACGCGGACCTCTGTAACGTTGAATCTCAAGTTTTATTCCGCGTTTTGTGATACGCTGGCGCATGGTTGCGCCCCACAGTGATAGAATGACGGGGCATTGTCAGATTAAACCACCCTTGAGCGGTAGGGGGCCTCGTTCTAGGCTCAGCTCCATGACAGAGC
>RGTL01000154.1 GCA_010025385.1 Gammaproteobacteria bacterium
ATATTCACACTCCTGCAGGGTTAACGCGTATCCGTGCTGCCTGTTGGCTTGCGTGAGCGCCTGCAAGCCGCCGTTCATAACGTCGACAAAACCCAACGGACCAGGAATAAGCTCCTTGAAGACTTGAGAGAGTTCTTCAACGTGATGGGCGACCGACTCCGTCATCGGATCATGAATCAACATTTCCCATCGAGCGAGATCCGCCTGATCCTGATCGGCCATCCTGATCGGCCAAACCGTCCCGCGCTCGATGCGGCGGATATCCTCAAGACCGCAACGTTGGGCAATGTCCGTGGCTTTCGTTGACCATGGGGACCGAGTCCCAAAGCGCGGCACCACCAGAAGCTGATCACGAGTATCGCGAATCGCCAATCCTTTGGCCAGGGTTCCGTCGAGCAGGTTCTCCACGGTAGCGAGCGCATCACCTCGAGGGGGACTGCTCGAATCAATCAGGTAAAAATAGTGCGGGCATGGCGCCTCTCGCGCGAGATTCTGATCGCGCAAACGCCTGGAGAAACGCTCAAGAGCAAAAGGAGAGAGCGCCGGGCCGCCGCCTAAAATCAGCACGCGAGCCCGCGACCCCAATCGCTAGGAGGCAATCGACGCCTCTAGATCAATACCCAGGCGAGCCGCCACTTCCTCATAGGACTCCACGACGCTGCCCAGACTCTGTCGAAACCGATCTTTATCTAGTTTTTTACGTGATTGAGCGTCCCAAATACGGCACCCATCCGGCGTGAACTCGTCCCCCAGAACCACCTGGTTACCAAAACGACCAAATTCCAGCTTGAAGTCCACCAACAGCATACCGGCATCTGCAAACAGGCTTTTCAGAACGTTATTCACCTTAAAGGTTTGGGCTTTCATGACGTCAATTTCAGCGGGCGTCGCCCAGCCAAAAGCCTGCGCGTGGTATTCATTGATCATCGGGTCATGTAGCGCGTCATTTTTCAGGAAGAATTCGAACGTCGGGGGAGACAAGACCTGGCCCTCTGCTACCCCCAGGCGACGGCATAAGGAACCGGCCGACAGATTTCTCACCACGCACTCCACCGGGATCATCTCCAAGCGCTTTACGCACGACTCGCAGTCGCTGACCAACCGATCGAAATGGGTAGCGATACCCTCTCGCTCAAGGTGCTGCATGATGAAAGCATTAAAGCGGTTATTGACGGCACCCTTGCGATCCAGTTGTTCCACTTTCTCGCCGTCGAACGCCGAGGTGTCGTTACGAAATTCAATCAGGAGCCGCGAGGGATCGTCGGTCAAAAAGACAGACTTGGCTTTCCCGGCGTAAAGGAGATCACCTTTGTTCATCGAGTTGCGCTACCAGCGATAGCCTGTCAGAGGACGCCTGCGGAACGCATGGCCGCCTTGACGGGCTCATGAAGTCCCGATGACAACTCGAGAAGCGGTAGTCGAATACCCTTTCCGATAATGCCTTGCTGTTCCACCGCCCACTTCGCAGGGATCGGATTGGATTCCAGAAAAAGCGCCGTGTGCAAGGGGTCCAGCTGCGCGTTCAACTCGCGGGCGGTCTTTTCATCACCGCCAATGGCGGCGGCGCACATGCGATGCATCAGAGCCGGTGCCACGTTTGCCGTGACAGAAATAGTGCCTTTGCCGCCTGCAAGCATGAGTTCGCAAGCTGTGCCATCCTCTCCGGAGTAGACCACGAAGCCCTCGGGCGCGCGCTGAATCAGATCTCGGCCGCGGTCCAGATCATTTGTCGCGTCCTTAATCGCCACAATGTTATCGATGTTCGCCAATCGGAGTGTCGTGTCGTTATGCATGTCGACACCGGTTCGTCCGGGAACGTTGTAGAGAATCTGAGGGATAGCCACCGCTTCAGCAATCGCTCGAAAGTGCTGATACAAACCCTCCTGGGGCGGCTTGTTGTAATACGGAACCACCAGCAAACACCCATCCACACCCGCATCCGCTGCGTCCCGAGTGAGCGCAATCGCTTCTTTGGTGGAATTTGCACCCGTCCCACCGATCACAGGAATCCTGCCAGCGACGGTCTTCACGGTCCGAGCAATGACTTCGCCATGCTCGTCATGATCCAACGTGGCGGATTCGCCCGTGGTCCCAACGGAGACAATCGCGTCGGTACCTTCCCTTATATGGTGCTCAATCAAACGATCCAGAGCGTCCCAATCCACCGAGCCATCCCCATGCATCGGGGTCACCATTGCCACCATGCTTCCCGTGAACATCAATCCTGTCCTTTTCTTGTGCTTTGAATGAAAGCCCTATGGTATCGGGTCTGATACCGCCTGGGATGGGGAGATGGTACTTTGCGCGTATCCCTGGCACAAGGCGTCCCGCCCTCTGCCCGCGCATGAGCACCGATCTAGGGGCTGCTCCGTAGGCTCAGGCAAAGCAACGATCGCGAGGGAGGATTATTGGAATTCAGACATCCAACACAATTGATCGTCGGTAAAGGTTGCCTGAGCGCCAATCATCAGCGGATAGTTTTCCGCTATGTGCCCAAATTGCCCGCAGCGATAGACGGGGCAAGGCGTCATGTAAGCAAGCTGCTCCATCAGCCCGTCCTCGTCTATTGTCGTCTCATTCGAGCCCGTGAACCGACCGAATATCACACCGGGAACGCCCCTCAGGAGTTCGCTATCCAGCCACTGGCGCCAATACCGCAGCACCCGCGGCAGGCTTTCGCCGGTGTCCTCAAAGAACAAGATATGGCCCGATAAGTCTGCCGGAAGAAAAGGCGTGCCAATGAGCCCACTGAGGACACTGAGACACCCTCCAAACAGAATGCCGCTTTCGCCTGACCCATTGTGAACCTTCGGGTTGACCGGATATATCTCCACACACCCCTGCAGCGATCCTGTCAGCGACTGGGACAAATACGCGAGGAGGCGATTCATATGAGGCCCGTTTGCCCACAGCGGTGATCCCGGCATCGGCGCATGCAAACCCGGCCAGCCCAGTTTGGTATAGAGCGCGCTTTGCAGTGCCGTCACATCTGAGAAACCCACGAGGCATCTCGCCGGTGCCGACTGGATCCGGGCCCAGTCCAAACGATGCAGTAACTCGCTGGCCCCATAACCTCCTCGGGCGCAAAGCAGAAAGTCGCTCGGGGACTGGAGCAGAGTCTCCTGTACATGCGCCGCCCTTTGGATCGCGCCTTCTTCGGTGAGCCGATCCCGAGCCGTCATCGCCAGCCCCCTATGCGTAGGGGTCAATCCGCTCGCTTGAATCATCGCCAGGTTCCGCGCGAGGCTCGCCTCCTCAGGCGGACCGCAAGGCTCGATAATCAGCAGTTCACGTGAGGTCATGTCACCGAAAGCAGTTTCTGTAACTCCGTATTGCCCGACATCAAATCAGACGGTCTGCCGCGCTCGATGATCTTACCTGACCGCATCAGCCAGATTTCATCGAAGGCGTCTGCCATGCTTGGCGACTCCAGAACCCAAAGGACACCGCGACCCTTCATGAAGCGGAGGATGGCATTGAGCAAACGAGTGCGGTTAGGCGTATCAAATACCATCAATGCCTGATCCATCACCAGAAGATCCGGCTGCTTGAGCAGACCACGGGCAATAGCCAGTTTCTGACGCTGTAGACTGCTCAGGCGGTTACCCGCTGCACCCACCTCACGAGTCAGGCCGAGGCTGACCAAGAAATCGTGCAACCCTTCTGAGGTCACAAGCTCATCGATCGCAGCCGATATCGCTTCCCGCTCGCTTGGCTTACCAAACGGAATAGAGCCAAACAGAATATTCCCCTCAATAGAAAGTGCAGGGCACAGCTTGTCGGGATCAAAAAAAACAATACTAGGGTTGTCACTGCCCAACTTCTCGAACAGACGGCGCCGGGCGTCGAGCAGCTGTCTCTGGACATCGGCGTCGATGATGCCCAGTCGATGCTGGGCCGGAATCAGACGATAAACCACGCCGCGCAGTAATTGTTGGTCTTTCTCCGAAAGCTGGTTCAACTCAGACAGATCTTCGCTGTCGCACTGGCGCAAGATCTGCTCAAACCGATCCAGATCATCGCTTGTCACCAGGCTAAATCGCTGAAGAAGATCGTCATCGGCCGGAACGCCAGAGAAGATTTCGGTCATGGCCCGCGCAACGCGGTGACCCATTATCAAGAACGCGTCAAACAGGCCCGTCTCCCGAAGCACCTCAGAAACCTGCTCGTTGACGGGTAACCTCTCCTGAGCAAATTCAGCATCTGCGGCGTAGCCAAACAAAATATTTTCAGCGACGGTGAGGTTGGGGTCGTATTGATTACGATCGAACTGCGACAGATCCCGCCCAGACGCACTAAGCGCTCTGCGCGCCCGCAGAATCCTCTCCTCTATATCGGCGTCTATTTGGGCCTGCTCTAATCGGGTCTCAAGACCCAGACGATACACATCGTCCCGAAGCTCAGTGACGCTCAGCACTTCATGGACCCGCGTGCTGGATGGGGTTGCGTCGCTTGTTTGTCGACCTACGAGGCCCAACCAGTCACCCTGCGGGTCATCCAGACTGTTCCCTGATGCAAGCGCTTCCCGTCGGAAGCGCCGCTGCCCTGGAGGAAGATCCGACTCCTCTTGCGAATCGGGCGCCTTCATGA
>RGTL01000155.1 GCA_010025385.1 Gammaproteobacteria bacterium
GCTTTACAGAGCGTGTCGATCGCGACGGTGGCGCCCGGCATCTCGGAAGCTCTGATTGCTACCGCGATGGGTCTTTTTGCCGCTATCCCTGCGGTGATCGGATACAACCGTTTTTCGGCGGCGTCCGAGTCGCTGATCGCCCGCTATGATGTATTTGTTGAAGAATTTGCGAGCATTGTGAATCGTCAGGCTGTCAGCGGGCGACGACGGTCCTGAGGCGCTCGTGATGCGTACCCGCCGCTCCAAGCGCCAGATGAGCGAGATCAATGTCGTTCCTTATATCGACGTCATGCTGGTGCTGTTGGTCATTTTCATGGTGACGGCGCCTTTGTTAATGGAAGGCGTCAATGTCGATTTGCCCCAAGCCAGCGCGAAGGCGGTCTCAGAGAAAAGCACGGAACCCTTTGTGGTGCACATTGACGCCAACGAGCAGTATTTCATTAATGATGATCCTGAGCCGATCCAATCCATTCAGGAGATTCGAATCAAGGCGGATATCGTCCGCCGCAACAGTCCCGAAACCGAGTTTCTCGTGAGAGCCGATAAAAGTGTCCGTTATGACGCGGTGGTGCAGGCTATGGTCCTGCTGCAGCAGGCAGGGATTGACGGCGTAGGGCTCGTCACCGACGCGCTGGAAAACTGATTCGACGTGAATCGTCGTTCCCGAAAAGGTCCCCGTCCGATACGGGCATTCGTCTATGCCGTTTTGATCCACGTCGCTTTTGGCGCCATGTTGGGGGTCACGCTTTGGGTTCAGCCCCGCACCCTTAAGCCCGTAGAGGGAAAACCCGTCCAGGCCAAGGCTATTGATCTCGCAGCGATTGAGAGAGAGAAGCAGCGAATTGCCGCTGAGAAGAAGAAAGCCGAAGACGAAAAAAAGCGCAAAGAGGCCGAAAAAAAGAAAAAGAAACAAGAAGCCGAGGAGCGTAAACGCAAAGAGGCCGAAAAAAAGAAAAAAGCAGAAGAAGAGAAAAAGCGCAAAGAAGCCGAAAAGCAGAAGAAGGAAGCAGAGGAAGAGAAAAAGCGTCAGGCGGAGGAGAAGAAAAAAGCAGAGGAAGAGAAAAAGCGCAAAGAAGCCGAAAAGAAGAAGAAGGAAGCCGAAGCTAAAGCCGAGAAAGAGCGCCAGGCAGAGGAAAAGAAAAAGGCCGAACAAGAGAAAAAACGCATAGAAGAAGAGAAAAAAAAGAAGGAAGCCGAAGCTAAAGCAGAGCAAGAGCGCCAGGCAGAGGCCGAGCGTCAGCAGAATGAACAGGACGCGGTTTCTGCGTTCGGCGCCGTGGCTTGGGTTTCCTTTACTATCCGGGTTGATCGGGAGGGCAACGTGACCTCTGTGAAGATGAGCCGCAGCAGCGGCAACGCCCGGCTCGATGAATCCGCCGAGAATGCGATTTATAAGGCGTCGCCGCTTCCCATCCCGAGCGAGGCGCGGTTTTACGAGTATTTAAAGGAATTTGAGTTTGTTTTCTCGCCGCAGAACTAGGTGAACAGCGATGAGTGGCCAATGAGAAAATACGTCCAATATGGGCTATACCAAGAAGATAGATCGAGACCCTTTATGACGCCTGACCGGATTATCCGACGCCTGGCCTTATGGTGGTTGTTGGGCGCCTTTGCGTTCTCACCAAGTGCCTTCGGCAAGCTCACTATTGAGATCACAGAGGGGGCGGGCTCTGGCATCCCGATTGCCGCTGTGCCCTTCAAGTGGACCGGCAGCGGAAGTCCGCCTGAGGACATTGGCGCCATCGTGTCGGCGGATCTTTATCGTTCAGGCCGATTTGATCTTTTACCGGCCTCGGATTTTCTAAGCCGACCCAGTGAAGCGTCGGAAGTTCGATATAAGGATTGGCGCTTGATCAAAGCCGAGGCCTTGGTGGTGGGCCGGCTCACCATGACCGGACCGGATCAGTTTGATGTGAGCTTTGAACTGCTGGACGTTTATCGAGAAAAGGTTAAGACCGGCCTGAAGTTCTCTGTAAAAAGGTCCCAGCTCCGTCAGGTCGCGCATCAAATTAGCGATAGGATCTTCTATGAGATGACGGGTATAGAAGGTGCATTTAATACCCGAATTGCCTACGTCACGATGCAGCAGCAGGATAAGGATCGGATCTATCAGTTGATGGTGGCTGACTCGGATGGCCACGACCCCCAAGAGATTCTTAAAACCACTAATCTTCCGGTGCTTTCACCCTCCTGGTCTCCTAACGGCCAGTGGCTGGCCTATGTATCCTTCTCGGATGACCGGTCCGGTGCCAACATCTGGCTTCAGGATATCGCCTCTGGTCAACGCCGTCGAATCGCTCGCATTGACGGCTCAGCGAGCGCGCCTGCCTGGTCGCCGGATGGGCGCTCATTGGCGCTCACCGTATCTGCTTCCGGCAACACGGATATCTATATCATGCAGGTGGCGACGGGCGAACTGCGCCGAATTACCAAGGATCCTGCAATCGACACCGAGCCCGCATGGGCTCCGGATGGCAGGGAGCTTGTGTTTACTTCCGATAGGGGCGGTCGACCGCAAATTTATCGTGCAAAGGCAGATGGGACCGGGGTCGAGCGCCTTACCCGGGAGGGCAAGGAGAATGCGGGCGCGTCTTATGATCCAACCGGCAAGCGCCTGGTACTCGTGACCAATCAGGGATCGGGCGCAGGGTATCAGATTGGTGTATTCTATTTGGAATCGGGCAGGACAGATGTGCTGACAGACGGTACACTTGACGAATCACCGACTTTCTCATCGAACGGGACGATGATTCTGTATGCGACGAAGATGGGTCGAGAGGGCGTGCTGGCGGCGGTATCGGCAGACGGACGGGTTCGACAACTGCTTAAACTGCACGACGGCGATGTGAGAGAACCCGCGTGGTCCGTCAGTCGGTAGGGGATCCATAAGGACTCTAAAGACTAGAGAAGATTTTATTCAGGAGACAGATAATGATGCGTAGATTTGGAACGATAGTGTTGGTGCTTTTCCTGGGAGTCGCGATCTCCGGTTGTGCCGCCTCTAAGAAGAAGGGCGGATCCGCCGTCGAAGTTGAAGACGCCACGATCGGAAACACGACCGATTCCACCGCATCAGGTATCGGAACCGGTGACACGACCGCCGGAGAGATCATTGTCGTCGAAGAGAATACGACCAATATGGATGACCCACTGGGTCAGCGTGTGGTGTACTTTGATTTCGATAGCGCTAATCTCACTCCTGAGGCACAACGCATCGTTGAAGCACACGCTCAATATCTGGCCGGCAATCCGGGCATGGCGGTTGTGCTCGAAGGACACGCGGACGAGCGCGGTACTCGAGAGTACAACTTGGCTCTCGGTGAGCGTCGAGCCAATGCGGTGAGTCAGATTTTCCAATCACTGGGAGTGCCTGCAGATGCCATTCGCACCATCTCCTATGGAGAGGAGCGGCCGGTATCCATGGGTCAGGATGAGGGCGCCTGGTCACTCAACCGTCGCGTCGAAATTCTTTACTGATCGACGCCAATCCTTCCCTGTCTATTTAGTAACGGCTGCCGGACCTGCGTTCGGCGGCCGTTTTTTATGGGCTCCTCTTGAACGGCCCCGGGCAGTCTAAAACACGCCTTTTGGCGATATTCGTCGCCACTCTGGGCGGTTTGACACCCTGTTTGGTAGCCCAATCGGCTCTCGCGAGCATGGCGCCGTTGATCCAGACGACGTCTGAACACCCCTACGAAATTAACAAAAGCCAGAGGCTTTTGGCTCAAGTGGCTATCGAGCCCCGAGCTCAGATGACCGATGTCATTGTGGGCTCTGGTGCCGGGAGCGCTCACACGGTTGAAGCCGTTGGAGTAGAGCCGGCCGTGGTCGGAACCCGAACCCCGGCCAGCGATGAACAGCGAGCTGCTATCAATAAAGCGATTGAGTTTATCGAGCAAGAGGATTATTCATCGGCCTCACGTGATTTGGTGAACTTCCTGCGCGAGCATCCTTTGAGCGAAATCGCGGACGATGGCTGGTTCTGGCTGGGCGAGGCAAGGTATCTCGATCGGGCGTTCCTTGAGTCCCTTCAGATCTTTCAGACGTTGCTTGAGTACTTTCCGGGTAGTGGTCACGCGCCCATGGCTCGATTGCGGATGGGCATGAATCATTTCGAGCTGAAGCAATTTCCCAAAGCCCGCGAGCATCTAACCGATTTGATTTTGGATCAGCCCGCTGACGACATCAAGGCGCGAGCGCAGGCTGTTATTGAAAGAATGAACGAGGCGGGCGTTTAGGTCTTTACGTCGAGTCGCCCGTCCGAAGACGGCTTAGACGCTTAAGCGCCTGGGAGAGATCTTGAGAGCGTAGATTCTCGGCGGCCGATTCCAAAAGCGCTGCGCTCTTGGAATCCAGAAGTGGTTTTCGAGAGGCGGCAGGTGCGTCATGCTCAGCTGTGCTTGAAGCGCGGGGTCGAACTTCAACCGTCAGACCGCGGACGCTTACGTTCCTCTCTTTCAAGTCGACGAGAAATTCCCTCTCGCGCTGCTTGACGGCGTGCCGCCAGATGGGTCCATCGGCAATGACCATCCAACGACCCTCTTTTTGATAAACCACCGTATGGTCGGCAATGGCATCACCCACGACGGC
>RGTL01000156.1 GCA_010025385.1 Gammaproteobacteria bacterium
GGCTTTTTCACCTCGGCGGCTGCCGAGCGGCTGGCGGACTTGTTGATCCAGCAGGCGCCTGAAGGTATCGATCGGGTCATGCTGGTATCGGGCGGTTCAGAGGCCGTGGAGGCCGGAATCAAGTTGGCGCGTCAGTATTTTCTGGAGCGGGGTGAGCCACAGCGACGGCATCTCATCGCGCGGCGCCAAAGCTATCATGGAAATACCCTGGGCGCGCTGGCGGCGGGGGGAAACGCCTGGCGTCGTGAAAAGTTCGCACCTTTGCTTTTTGAGGCCAGCCACATCGCGCCATGCTTTGAATATGCCGACAGGCGTAATGACGAAACGAGCAGGGACTATGGTCGGCGCGTTGCGGATGAACTGGAGCACGAAATTCTTCGGCTGGGCCCACAATCTGTGGTCGGATTTCTAGCCGAGCCGGTGGTGGGCGCAACAGCAGGCGCGGTACCGGCGGTGGACGGTTACTTCACACGGATTAGACAGATCTGCGATCGATACGGAATCCTGTTGATTTTGGATGAGGTCATGTGCGGTATGGGACGCACGGGTTATCTCTTCGCCAGCGAGCATGATGCCGTCCGTCCAGACATCGTATGCCTTGCCAAAGGTCTTGGTGCGGGATATCAACCGATTGGCGCCATGCTGTGTAGCGCGGAGGTGTATGGCGCCATTGAGAAAGGATCGGGTTTTTTTCAGCACGGCCACACTTACATTGGCCATCCGGTTGCTGCTGCGGCAGGGTGCGCGGTCCTGGGTGAAATCTACGACCGGCATCTGGTAAAGCGCGTGCGTTCCAAGGGGTCGATCCTGGGGGCGGCGCTACGCGCGCGCTTCGCCGAGCATCCTTATGTTGGCGATATTCGCGGCCGCGGATTGTTCTGGGGACTTGAATTCGTGACGGATCGAAGCACTAAAACGCCCTTTGATCCGAGCCTAAAGTTAGCGGCGGCAGTAAAAAGCGCCGCTTTTGATCACGGACTTATCTGCTACCCGATGGCCGGAACCCGTGACGGGGTGCAGGGGGATCACGTTCTGCTGGCACCGCCCTTTATCATCGACGATCACCAAATTGATGAGTTGGTAGATAAATTGGATCAAGCGGTCAGGGATTGCCTGCCGGCGTAGTGATCATTGCGATGACCCACGAGAGAAACGGTCATGCCTGAAGGGCCGGAGGTTCGCAGAGAGGCCGACATGATCGCTCGGGCGATCCAAGGCCACGCGCTTACGGATGTCTATTTCGGTTTGCCACGTCTAAAGCGCCACCGCAAGTCGTTGGTAGGGGCCACGATTACAAAGGTCACGACTCGCGGCAAGGCGCTTCTCATTTTTTTTGATACGGGCGGCGTGCTTTATTCCCACAATCAGCTCTACGGGCGCTGGTATATCGCCGCAGCAGGGTCACAGCCCGGCACAAATAGAACCCTGCGAGTGGCCCTCACCACGACATCAAAAAGCGCGCTTCTTTACAGCGCGTCGGATATTTCACTATTGCATGCGGAAGAAGTGGAGAGGCACCCCTACATCATGAAGCTAGGCCCCGATGTGTTGTCTGAAGGGCTGTCGTGGCGAGATATCGGACATCAGCTGCTCAGCAAGCCTTTTGCGGGTCGATCGCTTTCCGCCTTGTACCTGGATCAGTCGTTTGTTGCGGGTCTCGGTAATTACTTGCGTTCTGAGATCTTGTTTGCCGCAGGCGTGAATCCCAAAGCGCGGCCAAATACGCTCGAGCGTCGAAAGGTTAATGAACTCGCCAGGGCTACGCTAATGCTATCGGTCCGAAGCTATAAATCAGGCGGCGTAACCAATGATGCGGCAACCGTAAAGACCTTGAAAAAGTTAGGCGCGACCAAGAGTCGCTACCGATTTGCCGTCTTCGGCCGCGACGGTGAGCCGTGCTACCGCTGTGGGGATATCATTGAACGCGAGACGGCGAATGGACGCCGGGTCTATGTGTGCCCAAGCTGTCAGCGCGTTTAACCCCGATCTCGGTGGATATAAAATATCGGACTACAGAAGTGTTGATAGGATGCATTCAATGATTCGTGCGGTGTTTTTAAGTCTAAGCTTGATTGTGCCCGGCCTGGCACTGGCGTTGCCGTCATGCCCGGCTTCGTTCAGTCAGGCATTCGATAACTGTGAAGGGCGTTACCAGTACGACAACGGTGATGCGTACTCTGGCGAGTGGCGGGCCGGTAAGAAACACGGCCAGGGGACTTATGTGTGGGCTAATGGTCAGCGTTACGAAGGCCAATGGGTAGACGGTCGTAAAGAGGGGTTTGGGAGATACTTTTGGCCTAATGGCGACCTCTTTGAGGGCCAGTTTCTAAACGGCATCTATCATGGCGAAGGCACCTTAACCTATGTGTCCGGAAGGAAAGTGGTCGGCGAGTGGGTCGACGGGAAGCCTTTCAAGGCAACCTCTTTTGATGCGAATGGCAAGGCCGCATACGCCTATACCGACGGTGTGCCGCAGTGCCTCAAGGCACAGGGCTGATCCCTTGAAAAGCCCAGCGCCTCGACTGATTCGTTTTTTCTGTCTTGTACTCTGCCTCAGTGCGGCTATTGCTGGCGGAGCACATGCAGATACGGTGCCAGAGACTCTGATCGGCAAGGTGGTCTTTATGCGTCATGCGCTGGCTCCAGGCAATGGTGATCCGAATAACTTTGACATTAATGATTGCACGACCCAGCGTAACCTGAATGAGGACGGTCGGCAGCAGGCCCGCTTAACGGGTCAAAAGCTTAAAGCACTTGGTATTGCCTTTGAAACCATTTACACCAGCGAGTGGTGCCGTTGCCGGGAGACAGCAAAGATGTTGGCAGTGGGCGAGGCAGTCCCGCTACGGGCGCTCAATTCGTTTTACGATCATTATTTCTCCCGCGATGAACTGTTACCGCTGCTGGAAGAAAAATTATCGCAGGTAAGGCCGGGTGATCCTCCCATTCTGATGGTCACGCATTTTGTGACGATTATGGGTATTACCGGAAAATCCGTGAGCTCGGGGGATCTGGTGGTTTACGATCCGGCCACGGGTGAGTCCGAGATGCTTCGGCTCTGACGCCTATCATGTCTGCTTCGCCTGACCGCTAGATACCAAAGCGCGAACGAACGTGGGACGTCTTTATCTCATTCGACACGCCCAGTCGCGCAATAACCAGAACTGGACCGGCAGCGATTTTCATCCCGATCGGGAGCCGGACCCGGATATCACGGATCTGGGTCATGCCCAGGCTCGAGCACTTGCTGGCCACCTTTCGGATCCTCAGGCAGAGCCTCGTCAGCACCCTTTTGCGCCCTCGGGCGAAGCGGGATACCGGCTCACGCATGTTTTTTGCAGCCTGATGAGCCGCTCTATCCTGACCGCGCAATACATTGCCAAGGCCTGCGGTCTGGATTTGTCGGCCCAGCCTGAGGTATTCGAAAAGTATGGTATTTATGAGTTTGACGACGCGCAGAATCGGGTCGGACTACCTGGGCCGGGACGCCGTTATTTTGAAGACCGGTTCCCCGCGTTGCGACTGCCCGAGTCAGTGGGAGAGAGTGGCTGGTGGAACCGACCCGTGGAGGACGAAGAGGCATTCATTGAGCGAATGCGCGCAGTGGTCAGTCAATTCAGAAATACGCTTAATGCGCGAGAGGATCATGTGGCGCTAATCGCTCATGGCGATTTTATTGACCAGTTTATTAATGAGCTTATGGGAGTGCCCCGCCACGTGGGCAATTATCAAACGCATTGGGTAGCCAACTGGGCGTTTCATAACACGTCCATATCAAGAGTGGACTTTGTGAGTGGGGCGCAGCACGTGGTTTATCTCAACCGGGTGGATCACCTATCTCCCGAGCTTATAACCTGGTGACTCAGCTAGGGACTCGGCCGCGATTACCTGCCTAAGAAAAGAACCGCAAACAACACGAGCGAAATCAAGAACATGACCCAACTGCGCTTGTACTGTTTCTGGTAAAGCAGTATCTGCCGCTTAAGCTGATCATTTTCGGCTTTCAGGGAGGCGAGTTCGTCGTTTGTTTTGGTGTGATCCATATCGATGGTGATGGTGGATTGTTCTTCTAGCATACCACCGAGCCCCGGTGCCATCCTCAACGCGGCCCGGATCTATCAGGCAGTCGAAAAATGCGATTTTGAATACCTGCAGATAAACGTCGCAACGGCGCAAGTTTGCTTCTCTTGCGTTGGGCCGATAGCCCTGTTTGCCAGTATAGTCACGTGAAAATTTCGAGCTCAA
The DNA here is from genome assembly GCA_010025385.1 of Gammaproteobacteria bacterium. Taxonomy (GTDB): domain Bacteria; phylum Pseudomonadota; class Gammaproteobacteria; order Arenicellales; family UBA868; genus UBA868. Next base: position 4,246 of record RGTL01000156.1, read on the forward strand.
GCCTATCCTGAGCAGGAGCGCTGCTTGTTTCATCGCCGGCCGCTGATCATCAACCAACTTCGCGGGGCTAATTTCACCACCCTGGGGTTGATGTCGGGGCTTGAAGGTTTCGCGCGGGGGGTCATCGTTGGCCTTGTTCCGTTGATCGCGCTTGATGTCTTTGGCACCAAAGCCATGGTGTCTGTCGTTTACTTTTTGGCCTCAACCTTTGTTGTTCTCATCACTTTAAATTTGGCTCGGATCGAGCGGCTCATTCATCGACGCTGGCTCATCACCATGGGCTTTGGTTTTCTCATGATTGGCGCGACGCTGCTG
>RGTL01000157.1 GCA_010025385.1 Gammaproteobacteria bacterium
TTAAATTTCCGGATCGCTCAAAAATCGAGCGTGCGTTCAGTTATCACTGGCGGCTTTGGACACTGCCCGAGCTTCGCGAGCTCTTAAAGGAAGCAGGCTTTAAGCGTGTGCTAGTGCATTGGGAAGGAACCGATCCCGAAACGGATGAGGGAAATGGCATCTTCACCGCAACCGAAATTGGCGAGGCAGACAGCGCGTTTATCTGCTATCTCACCGCAGAAAAGTAATCGAGCACAAGTAACCGGGGCTGGCTAAGGTCGCGGAGCGCTCACCAAACGGTTTTTACGGCGCCGCCATCGACGACCAGCGTTTGGCCGGTAATGTAGGAAGACGCGTCAGACAGCAAAAACGCACCGGCTCTGCCGAATTCATCCGCCTCGCCTACCCGGCCCATCGGAATAGTGGCCTCGCGAGCCGACCACAATTCTGCCTCAGGCTTTCCCGAGCGTTGGGCTTCGGTTTTTATAAGGCCCTTCAGTCGATCCGTGTTGATCGCACCAGGCACCAGGTTGTTTACGCGAATGCCCTCCGGCGCCAGTTGCCGGGAAAGGCTTTTCGCCAGACTGGTCACGCCAGAGCGCATCACATTTGAGAGCAGCAGGATGTCAATAGGCTCTTTCACCGAAGTGGACGTTACGGTAATGATCGACCCGGCGCCGTTTTCACGCATTGATGGCAGGACAGCCCTGATCATCCGCACGGCGCTTAAAAGCGTCAGCTCATAGGCGGAGTGCCAGTCATCATCATTAAAGTCGTCGAATTTCCCAGCTGGCGGTCCTGCGGCATTTACCACCAGCCCATCAATACCGCCAAACGCAGCGAGCGCATCGTCTCGCCAGCGAAGGATCGAGTTCGGATCACGAGCATCGAATACCGATGAAATGACTTCTGCTCCGGTTTCGGTGCGAAGTTTTTCTGCGCTTTCGTGGACGCGTGGTGCCGTAGGCGCGGCGATCGACACTCGTGCGCCCTCTTGAGCCACTTGATGTGCGATTCCATATCCCAAACCGCGACTGCCCGCGGCCACCATAATCCGCTTTCCTTTAAGGCCAAGATCCATACAGGTCTCCTGTTAACGATTCATCTAACTGACATCACACACTGCATCGTCTTCACAACTGACTCTCCACCGGCAGAATTCTTGAAACAAACGCAAACAAACGAAGCCACAGGCTGGCACCAGGCTCTCTGGTGAAGATCTGCTCAGCGCCCGAGGCGTAATCCAGTCCGCGCCAGGACAGGCGCCCGTCTGAATCCATTTCTACCCGGTATGAGATGGTAGGCAAGCTATCCAGTGCCAGATCGGCTATTTTGCTGGCCATAGCGGGGTCATCCACAATTACGCCTAACTCGGTATTTTGAAACACGGACCGAGGATCAAGATTCATTGAGCCAATAAAAGTCTTTTCTCGATCGAAAATAAATGTCTTAACGTGCAGGCTCATATGCTCAGCGGGTAACTCAGTCGTCGTTTGAGAGCCCGAATGGGCTGGCCGATCGGCTCGCAGTTCATAGAGCTCCACCCCGGCGCGCAGCAGGGGTTTTCGGTATTTGGAGTAATGGCCATGCACGGGTGCCACGTCGTTGGCAGCCAGCGAGTTGGTCAACACCACAACCCGGCAGCCGCGGCGCACGGCGTCAGCCAGCACCTCGACCCCTGAATCACCTGGAATAAAGTACGGATTCAGAATGACCAGTTCGCTCTCGCTCGCCCTGAAATAAGGCCACAACTCCGGACCTAGATGGGTTCGAAGATCGTCGATCGGGCTGATCACCTTGGTGGGCTGATCAACCAGCACATCGGCTGGGCCTATCGTTATGGGGAGCGTCCTGGCACGCAGATACTCAAAAAATCGGGCCTGTTCCAGACGCTTAATGTAGACGCTGTCTTTCTGACCTTTGGCGTACTCGTGCAACTCACGCCAGGCGCTGGAGAGCTCGGTGTCGTTTATCGCATCTTTGGCGAGCGTTTCAATGCTGTAAGACAACGCGTTATTCCAATACGCATCAAATTGATCGGCAATATCACCCACCGCCGGGCCAAAGACCGCAACGTCCATGTCGATGAAGTTTGATTTATTGCTGGCATCAAAATAATCGTCACCAATATTGCGCCCGCCCGTGATTGCCACCACGCTGTCCACGATCATGGATTTGTTATGCATCCGGCGGGTAACAAAGCCAAAACGGTACAGGTACTCAAAAGCCCGAAAGCTTCGGTTGGCGAAGGGGTTGAAAATTCGCACATCGATGTTGGGGTGTGCTGCAAGCACCAGCAGATGCTGATCACGCTTGTGCGCCCCCATATCATCGAGCAGCAATCTGACTCGTACCCCGCGCTCGGCCGCGCTGAGCAACCGCTCGGAGTAAAGATTTCCAGTAACGTCGTCGTGAAAAAGATAGTACTGCGCATCAATGGTGCGACTGGCGCGCTCCGCAGCGGCCAATCGGGCAGCGAAAGCGTCCAGGCCATCTTCAAGAAAATGGGCTGCACTTTGGCCAGGAAACGGCGCCAAGAGCGTAGCCACCGTCTGGTCAAGCTCGGTGTCGCCACTGACCGGAGTCGCAAATTCATCCGTACGGTCAATCGGGCGAGGCAACGAGGCGCATCCGCCAAGCATTGCCAGAATAACCAGCCCCCACAGCACCCTGTTCATATGTCGACCTTGTGATATCACGCCATCTGTCCGTCTGCTACTATTGTCAGCATCGCTATTCGGTGGCTTCCTCGCCCCAAAAAATCATCACGCCGATAGTAGCAAATCCACCTGTATTAACGAATGTAGCCGGCGTACACGTTACGGAATAATCGTTTCATGAATAAACGTATATCTCGAGCCCTGATTATCGTCCTTGCGATTTTTCTGGCCTATCCGGTCATCGGCAACGTATTGATCTTCACCGGCGCAGCCCACACCCTTGCAAACATCAAGCCCGAAAAGCTCACGATGAGTTGGGATAGCGCCTGGACGTTGATCCCCGGTCGATTCTCAGTCGAAGGCCTACGCTTTCAATCCACAACGCCGCGCAATCAATTCGCACTAGTGGTTGACTCAGGAGAGGTCGTTTTCTCGCTGACGGGCTTTTTGTCCCGAACGGTAGACATCACGCAGGGGAGAGGTGACGGTGTTGAGGTGGACTATGCCAAAGTAAAAGCCGAGACCAACAGCGCGGTCAATCTCTCAAGCTCCACTTCACCATCCACTATCGCCTCCAGCTCCACCGGATCTGCGGGTAACGCTCAAGCGACAGATGCTGCCGGCATCAAGCCGCCCTGGACGATCAGGCTGGACAATATCAAAGCGACCAATATTCGCAAGGTCACGATACGCAACCTGAGCGGCGTGGAAGATATGGAATTCATCGGCAAGGGTCAGCTCGACGATCTAAAAATGAGCATAGTAACCAAAGGCGGACTAATGCAAGTGGATCGCGCCCTTGGATCCATGACCATCGCCTCGCAAACGGGCGCTGAAAATATCGACGCCCCGCTGGCGGTAAAAGCAGACCTCAGCATCGCGTCTCACCGACCCCGTGAATATCGCGGAAAAGAGAAACTTGAGTTTTTCACAGGCCAGATTGAGGCGAAGGGTAATTTAGCCAGTATTGGATCCGCGGAATTCTTGCCCGACCGCAATCTCAATCTGTCGGTCGGGGGAGAGGGCGATATCGACGCCCTTCTGATTATTGATAAAGGCGAATTGAAGTCAGGCTCTCGGCTATCTTTTGATTCGGATGCGCTCCAGACCACGTTTCTTAATTTTCGCTCGGTAGGTCAGGGACAAATTGCCGCGTCTGTCGATGATCAACGCGAGCGCCCAGTGGAGATAAACATCGAGGTAGAGCAGTTCAAGCTGCTCAAAGAAGATAGCGATGTGGATTATCTCGAAGGCACGGATCTGACGATCCATGCCGCAGCGCCTCGCTTTAAGCTCTACAGCCAGGCATTGGAGGAAAACAGCGCGTTCTCATTCAACATCGCAGAAGGCCGGGTGAGCGATATCACGCACTACAACGAATTCATCATGCCAGGCGCGAATCTGCAGCTTATCGCCGGGACAGCCACCACAAAAGGCGGCCTTGAGATAAACAATGGCGTCGCAAAGGGTGAGATCGAGATGTCAGGCACGGATGTGACCGTGAGCACAGGGAGTCGTGAGATCGAAACAGATCTTCGACTGATTGCCAAACTGTCTGAAGGAGACTTTGAAACTCGCCGCTTTCGTCTGAAGGACTCCTCATTGCGCTTTGAGAATGTCCGACTCGAGACAGAAGCTCGGCAGACCGACGAGAACTGGTGGGGCGAATTGATAGTTGAGCGCGGCGCCTTGGTGTGGAAAAAGCCGCTCGAGGTCAGCGGAAAAGCGGTGCTTCGTATGCTGGATGTCGAGCCGCTGATTGCCATGGTGCGTGATCCCAGCAAAAAAGAGACCAGACTGGATGAGTTTCTTAATGTGAAAAATATAGAGGGACGTCTTCTGGTCGAAAGTCATGACCAAAAATTATCAATTGATCCTTTGCACATTGACAG
>RGTL01000158.1 GCA_010025385.1 Gammaproteobacteria bacterium
CGTGCTTAATGCAAGGCTATCGACAATGCCTTGAATAGCGCCGACGTCATGCAGAAAGTGTTGGCCGAATCGTTTACGCGGACCGTTTGACAAATACCTCTTCACAACGGGAGTTTAAGGCCTGGGGATTATTACCTGGCGCGCTTTGATTAACGAGGCTTGGGAGAATCCAATAGTCTCAAGTCCCTCGATGAACAAAAGATCAGGAAGTAGATATATGAGAAAACGTATCGCCCAATCAGTTTTAAGCGCTGCACTGCTTATCAGCCTCTCAAGCGTTGGCCAAGCAGCGGGTAGTGGTAGCGTGCTTATTGCCAATTCGACTCAACACTTCGACGCAAAAGGAAAGCCACCCTCCCCATTTACGGCCGCTTTTCAGGAAAAAATGCGTCAGACACTCCCTTTCGAGGATGAGCGGGATTTCGAAGAAGCAAAAAGGGGTTTCATCGTGGCTCCTGATTACACACAAATAATGGCTGAAGCAGGACATGTCGCGTGGGATATGGGGAGTTATGAATGGCTATTGGATGGCGAGACCTACAACACGATTCACCCGTCGCTGCAACGCCAAGCCATCTTGAACATGGCCTATGGTCTCTATGAGGTTGTGCCCGACAAAATCTATCAGGTTCGAGGATTTGATCTGGCTAATATCAGTTTCATTAAATCTGACTCAGGATGGATTGTCTTTGATCCTTTGACGGCCAAAGAAACTGCCGCTGCCGCGCTTAAGCTCATCAATGACACTCTTGGCGCTAGGCCTGTTGTGGCGGTCGTGTACTCGCATTCACATGGCGATCATTTTGGAGGGGTGCGCGGCGTCACAACATCCGAGGACGTAGCAAGCGGGAAAGTAAAAATCATAGCACCCTCTGGGTTTATGCATCACGCCGTTGCTGAAAATGTATACGCCGGAAACGCGATGACCCGCAGAATGTTCTACCAGTACGGGGTACTCCTACCGCGCAGCCCCTATGGCCATGTCGATCAATCAATCGGCAAAAACACCGCGGCCGGCAACTTAGGTCTTATTCCGCCAACGGTAATCATCGAAGACAGCTTCGAAGAGCTAACGATTGACGGGGTCCGAATGGAGTTTCAAAGCACGCCTGGGACCGAAGCGCCAGCGGAAATGAACACGTGGTTCCCCGATTTGAAAGCCTTTTGGGCTGCTGAAAATATCACCGGGACTATCCACAATATTTATACGCTACGAGGTGCTCTCGTTCGCGACGCGTTGGAATGGTCCAAGCAGATTAACGAGTCGCTTTACCGGTATGGCGTGAAGGCTGACGTGATGTTTGCCTCTCACAGTTGGCCGCGGTGGGGTAACAGCCGAATTCAAGAGGTAATGCGGGCGCAACGTGACGCCTATGCTCATCTAAATAACCAGGTGTTACATCTCGCTAATCAAGGCGTGACCATCAACGAGATTCACAACGAATACCAACTTCCGAAAAGTCTGGAACAGAACTGGGCCGCGCACAGTTATCACGGCTCAGAGGAGCACAATAGCCGAGCTGTTATCAACCGATACCTCGGTTACTGGGATGCCAACCCCGCAACGCTCATCCCACTTTCTCCACGAGACTCAGCTCCAATCTATGTCGAAATGATGGGTGGCGCCACACCTATTGTTACCAAAGGTAGGGCGCTCATCGACCAGGGTCAGTACCACATGGCGGTTGAGATCTTGAACAAACTGGTATTTGCCGAACCGGACAACCAAGCTGCAAAAGACCTGCTGGCCGACGCCTTTGAGCAGATCGGATACCAGAAGGAGAGTCCTAGCGTACGAAACAGCTTTCTTGCCGGCGCTTACGAGCTCAGAAATGGTATTCCTCAGGGCGCCTCACCAAAAACCCTAACTCCAGACATGGTCACGGCGATGCCCACCGAGCTCTGGCTTGATTTTCTGGGTATTCAACTAAACGCGGAAAAGACTGAGGGTATGCACTTTGTGGTCAACTTTGTGACTCCTGATAACGGGGAACGGTTTGTCGTCGAGCTCAGTAACGGATCACTCACAAACATAAAAGCTCAGCAGGCTGATGCTCCCGATCTCACGATAACGATCCGTCGAGCTGATCTCGAGCAGGTGATGATGGGAAAAGAGACTTTCGAGGAGCTTTTCGCTTCAGGCAGAGCGAGCCTCAACGGGGACCCTGCTTCGTTCTATGCGATTCGCGACTCGCTTGTCCAATTCAGCATGGGCTTTGAGATCCTGCCAGGCACGGGCGGTTATTCGTTAACAGCGAAACAGGATCCATTCTCAATGCCAGAACCACTCGTGCTTCCCTGACGCGCCAACCGGTGCCAGCAAAAAGGCCCGCTTCGCGCGGGCCTTTTTGCTGCAGGTGATTATCCGCCGCACAACCTTTGGGCAACTCGCACAGCGCTGATCAAACTTCCGACATCTGCTCGACCAGACCCGGCAAGATCAAGAGCGGTGCCGTGATCGACAGAGGTACGAACGAAAGGCAGGCCCAACGTCACATTAACCACCTCACCGAATCCCTCATGTTTGATGACTGGGAGCCCCTGATCATGAAACATCGCCACGACCACATCGAGATTTCTGAGGCTCTCGGTGGTGAATGCGGTGTCTGCTGGAAGAGGGCCGCGAAGATCAAAACCCTCGGAGCGCAACGCGTCCAGAACAGGCGAGATAACCTGCTGCTCTTCTTTGCCCAAGTGGCCCGACTCACCGGCGTGCGGATTCAACCCGCAGACACCCATCACAGGGTTCATGATCTTGAATCGCTTTTGGAGATCGCGATGCACGACCCGTAGCACGGCTTCTAACTTTTCGGGAGTGATCGCACGAGGGACCTCACTCAAGGGAATGTGAATGGTCACAAGCGCCACCCGCATCTGATCATTCGCGAGCATCATGACCGGTGTCTGGACGCCTGCTCGCTCGGCAAGAAACTCGGTGTGGCCCACAAACTTATTACCAGCCTCTATGAGTGTGCTCTTCTGCACGGGCGCGGTCACCATGCCGGCAAACTTACCGGACAAGCAACCGTCCGCCGCGCGACTTAGCATCTCGATCACATATGGAGCGTTATCCGGGTCTAGAGTTCCGGGAATCGATGGCTTGGCAAGCGCGACCGGCGAAAGTTCCGCCTCGCCGCCTGGGGCGATTAAGCGGCCGTCCTTCAGCGCAAGCGGTACACCGATCATCGCGGCGCGCTCAAGCAGTAGGTCAGGGTCCGCGATAACGCAAAGCTTCGCGTCGAGCGGTTGCTGAAGCAGTTGCACAGCGAGTTCTGGCCCGACGCCGGCAGGCTCGCCGGTGCTCAGCGTGATTGGCTTATGTTCTGGGGAATTTTCGGACACAGCGGTTTTTGCGCGATGGCATTCAACTTTGGTTACGCGACGCGACGATTGCCGCGACTTCGGGGTTATGGTGAGGGTCGCCGGGGTCGGCGAGACCGAGCGCGACGCCTTTCGCATCTTGCGCGGTGCGATTCTGGCTCATCTTCCATTTGCCCTCGACGGACGTGATCTCAATCTCTAACCCCACGATGGCTTTTAGTTGTGCATCGATGAAATCATGGGGTGCATCTGATACTTGCCAGGGTTTCTGCCGCGGCGCCTCCATCTCGGCAGTTAAGGTCGTCACCAGATTTTTCAGCCACTCGGCGTCGTGGATCACCTTCGGAACACCCCGAACCTGGACGGTTTCATAGTTCCAGGTCGGAACGACCTTGCCCGTTTCTTTTTTACTCGGATACCAGCTCGGCGTCACATAGTTTTCGGCGCCCTGAAACACCACGAGGCAATCAGAGGTCTCGGCAAGGTCTTTCCAATGATCATTTGCGCGCGCCAAATGCGCAACCAAGGTCCTCTCCCCATTGGGTCTGAAAAAAAAAGGAATCTGTGATGCTTTGAGGCCGGACGGCCCCGAAGTGATTAAGGCCCCTAGCGGATAGCGCTTAATCAGATCGGCGATAACTGATTCATCTTTCTCCGAAAAAGTCGCTGGGTTATACATTTTTATCTTCTTTTGGGTTTTACAAGAGATTAATACTGAAGTGCCGAAGAATCGCGGATAAGAGCAAAAAGCATGCTGCTGTGATCACGACGCACGATCCGAGCGTCAGCCAGAATCCAAAGCGACTATGCAAAAATGGGAAGGCGACAAACATAGGCAGCGTGGGTAACACATACCAAAAAGTGAACCAGGCGTGATTTGAAATCCTTTCTTCGGGTTGATTCTCCACATACAGCCAAATGAGCGCCAGAAAAGTAACGAGCGGCAAGGCTGCAATTAGGGCGCCGAGCTTGTCGCTTCTCTTAGCGACCTCCGAGACAATGACAACTACTGCTGCTGTCAGAAGATATTTTGTTGCAATCCAGAGCAAAAAGGCCTCCGGCTCTTTAGTACGCTGTGCTGGGATGGCGAATTTCAGTTTTGTTGTTTTCGCATCCGACGTTTGCCTAAGCGGTCGACCAGTCTACAATTGCGCCCACCGGATGTGAATCGTTAGGGGTTGTCCAGCCATGATTAGCCCATCAAGG
>RGTL01000159.1 GCA_010025385.1 Gammaproteobacteria bacterium
CTCCATGAACGTGACAGGCTTTACGTCTCCTGCGTTTGGCGCATCACTGGCGAACCCGATACACGTCCACATGGGAGCAAATACGCGTTCGCGCTCCTCGATGAATTTCTCTCTCGAGATGTAGAAATCGTTACTAAGCGCTCTCATTAGGAGAACAGGTTTCCGCATGGCTTGCTCTTTCGCCGGCGACTGCCGAGAGCGGCTGCATGCGGTTTATTCCAGGCAGTCATCGTTCAGGTCTTCGTGATCAGGTGACTGGGGATGATCCGGATAACGTGCTTTTTCAATCACAGACCATCGAAGACGTGAATGAAGAGGAGGCGGTGTACTCGACGCTTCTGCCCGGACGAGCATCTTTGCATCACGGCTGGGCGATTCACGCCTCAGGCCCAAACCTCAGCGATGACCGGCGAATCGGCCTTAATGTTCAATACATCAGCCCAAAGATGAAGCAAACTAAAGACGCGTCGGACTCGGCAATTCTTATCCGCGGCGAAGATCGCTACGGTCATTTCATTGCCGATCAGCCGGCTACCGAGTGGCTGCCCGAGCAGGCATCGGCACGGCTGCGCGCGCTTACAGAAAAATACGTCTCAATTGCCGGAACGCAATAAAGTATCGATCGCTTTTATTCATCGGGGTCGACGCGGTTAAAATCATCTTCGAGTCGCTCGATGTCATCCTCCCCGAGATAGCTCCCGGTCTGCACCTCAATAATCTCAAGGGCCTCAAGTCCCGGATTTGCCAGTCGGTGCACCACACCGGCAGCGATATACGTTGATTGATTGGCGGTCAGACGTGTCACCACCTCGCCTACGGTAACCTCCGCTTCTCCTTTAACCACCACCCAATGCTCGGAGCGATGCTTGTGCCGCTGGAGCGAGAGTTTTTTGCCGGGGTCAACAAAGATTCGCTTTACCTGAAACCCCGACCCCTGATCGATAGAATCGTAACTGCCCCACGGCCGATACACGCGACGATGAAGACTCGCCTCATTCCTGTCGTCTGAGGATATTCGCGCCACCAGGCGCTTCAGTTCTTCGGCCCGACGGCGATCCGCCACCAGCACGGCGTCCGGCGTGTTAACAATCACCAGATCAGAGACGCCAAGCGTCGCCACCAGACCGCTATCGGACAAGATCAGGGAATTCTGGGTATCCTCGCAAACCACGTCACCCTGGACGGCGTTCAAGCCATCGTCTTTTTTACTGGCGTCCCAGTATGCTTCCCAGGAACCGACATCGTCCCAGCCCGCCTCGAGCATAACCATCATCGTGCCTTGGGCTTTTTCCATCACCGCATAGTCGATCGACTCGTTTCGGCACTGCCCGAACGCCTCTGTGAGGAGTCGAACAAACAGGCCGTCTTGCGATGCGCCTGCCGCCGCGGCTCGACAGGCGTTCAAAATGTCCGGCGCGTGAATTTCAAAGGCTTCAAGAATGGCATCCGCCCGGAAAACGAACATGCCGCTATTCCAGAAGAAATCACCTCGTGAAAGATACCGCTTAGCCGTCTCTTCATCGGGTTTCTCAACAAACGCATTGATTGGCGTGCCATCCTTTGCGCCCTCGGCTGCCGCTTGCAAGTAGCCGTAGCCAGTATGCGGACTTCGAGGCGCAATCCCAAAGGTGACCAAACGTCCCCTTTTGGCCAGATCCACGGCCTGATCAAGAGCCAGACGAAAACGGTCCTGGTCCCTTATCAAGTGATCGGCCGGGAAAAGCCCCATCACGGTCTCTGGTCCATGATGCTCAGCAATCAGACAGGCCGCCGCAGCAATAGCAGGCGCGGTTCCGCGCGCGGCGGGCTCGAGCATGATAGACGAGGGCGCCAAACCGACCTCTTCCAACTGTCCAGCGACCATAAAACGATGGGCCTCGTTGCAAAGGACCCATGGCGACGTCCAGTAGCCCGCGCTCTCGAGGCGGCTCGCCGTTTCCTGAATCATCGTCCGAGTCGTCAGCAAACGGTGAAACTGTTTCGGATGCAATGATCGCGACAGCGGCCATAAGCGCGTTCCGGATCCGCCGGACAAAATAATGGGAATCATCTCGTTTTATTCATTAGGACAGCGTTAAGATCTGACGCTATCTTTCACGTGCATTGTACAGACGGCGGGTAATCCGCAGGTCGTGACGCATCAACCCGTAACATTAGAAATGAAGACTATCAGTTATTTCCTCGCCGGAGTATCCATCGGTATCATCGTTTTTCAAAGCGCCTTCGTCGCGCCGATCGTCTTCAAGCAGCTTAAAGACGGCGCAAGCGGGCCTTTCTTGCGCGCCCTCTTCCCACGCTTTTTTGCGGCGCTTGCAGTTCTGGGTATCGGCCTTGCCATCGATGCCTGGTTGTCGACCTTTATGATCGGCTGGGTGGCAGGGCTTGCGGCCTTTGCTGCGGGCGCAATGGCTTACTTGATTATCCCGGCAACCAACAAAGCCAGAGACCAGGGCCACGCCGGTAAATTCAAACGACTGCATACCGTAAGCGTGCTCCTTATGCTCATCATCGCAGGCGCTAATCTGGTCGTCGTCTTTAACTAGCGGTTTCAACTGCTCGGTGGGTTAAAAGCGTTCCTGGCAAAAGTTCAGGAATTGGTCAGCGGGCAGGGGTTTGGAAAAATAATAGCCCTGCATCTGGTCACAGCCCATGGCAACCAGGGCGCTGACGTCAGCTTCCGTCTCCACCCCTTCTGCGACGACCTCCATATCCAAAGACTGGGCGATCAGGATAACGGCCCTAACAAGAGCGTCTTGCCCACTGCCGATTTGCTCCACAAAGCGCTTATCGATCTTTAGACGATCGAAAGGCAGGTCGGCGAGTTGAGCCAACGACGAATAGCCGGTCCCAAAATCATCAATGGCAAGCCTGATACCTAATGCTCGAATTTGCTCAAGGTTTTTGCTCACTGTTATAAGGTTCTCGGCGAGAACCGATTCGGTGAGCTCGAGCTCCAGATTGGCCGCCGGCAACCCACTGATCTGAAGGGCGTCTTCAACCGTTTTTGAAAAGGCCGGATCCTGGGCTTGAAGCCGCGAGACATTTACGCAGAGGACCATGTTGGGAAGGCCTGAATCCCGCCACGCCATGGCCTGAGTGCACGCGTCAACAAGCGCTTTTTTTCCAAGCTCCCCAATGAGGCCAACCTCTTCAGCGATCGGGATAAATCGATCCGGGGACACGTCGCCCAGGTCCGGGTGCTCCCAGCGCATCAGCGCCTCGCAGCCCAATAGTCGATGGTTAGAGGCCTGTACCTGCGGCTGATACTTCAGGAAGAACTCACCCTGCCGTAAAGCCCTCCTCATATCTTCCGCTAACTGGAGATTTTCCTTCGCGCGACGGGCAAACTTAGCATCCAGCTTTCCCGTATAAAACCGTGCCTGATTCTCGCCCTCGCTGATGGCCTCAAGCATGATCTGACGATTCTTTCGCCACAGATCGCCGAGCGTCGTACCGTCTTTCGGGTAACGCGACATCCCAAGACTCACTGAAAGGGTAATGGAATGCGGCGACCCTCCCTGCTTGAGGATGATCGGTAATTTCAACGCCTCCAAAATGGCCTTTGATAGGGACACTCCGAGGTTATGTGCATCCCGGGTCAGGGAAAAGATTCCAAATTCGCTCCCACCGGCCCTAAAAAACACAGCGTCCTTATCCAGCAGAGCCTCGATTTTTTTAACAAACCGCTTGATAAGTCGATTAGTAAACCCGATACCAAAAGCCGATTCGTACTGACCCAGCCTTAGGATCCTAAGGCGTAGCCCAAGCCCCTCGGATCCCCTGCCCTCTGAACCGTCAATTAGCGACTGGGCCATTCTTTCACCCGCCTCGGCGCTGGGCAGACCTGTGATCGGATCGTTTTCAGCCAGAGTACGCTCGTAGGCCCGAAACCCACTGACATCAGTATGCAAAATGACCTTCCCGCCTTTCGCCAGTGGCGCGTGTCGCATTTCCATCACACGTCCATCAGGCAAGCGGTAATCAAGGAGCATCTTGTCCGCCCGGTTCAGAAATCTTGCGTGCTCGAGCTTGACTTGCTCCTCGGGTGATCTGTCGCCGTAAAGACCGATAGAGGCGAAGTGGCGCAGATGCTCCAGTATGGGCGCGCCCTCTTCCATGAGATGTTCGGGTAGACCATAGAAGTCCCGATAAGCGGTATTGGCCCAGGACAGCTTATCGACGGCATCCCATATGGCGATTCCTACCTCGACTTCGTTCAGGGCATCAGAGTCAAACACAGCGACAGGAGGGGGTGAAGAGCTGAAGGCAGCGCCGAAAACGCCTATTTGCCTCGTGATTGCTTACGTCGCTCAAGGTCCTTAGCGGCGGGCGGCAATACCTTGCTGCTCTCCGGAAGCGCATCGAGGATTGAGGCCATCACGATCCAGGAGCGAACCGACTCGCGGTAATAAGTCGGTAACGCAGCCCAAGCGCGAGCAATGGCCAGCGCTTCTTCAGGGAGATCTTCTGAACGATCCCACTCCTGAACGGCATAACGTG
>RGTL01000160.1 GCA_010025385.1 Gammaproteobacteria bacterium
AAGAGGCATCAAGGAAGGCAAGCGTGCCCCCCAATGTCAGCCAATCAGCCACCATCCACCGGCCATCCAATTCCACACCTTCCGCCGTAGCTTTCGCCGCGTTACCGATGACGGTCAAAATACCTGACTCCGTGACTGAACTATTTTTGACTTGCAGGTCCTCGTACTCGGTCGTAAACGCCACGACGTTGAGTTCAGCACGGCCGTCAAAAAAACGCCCCTTAAAACCCAACTCAAATGACTCAGCGGTTTCGTCGTCGTAGATCAAACCAGACGCGGCAACTGAGCCGGCGGTGGCCACACCGCCTGATTTCGCACTCTCGGCATAGCGCCCGAAGAGCATCACGCTATCACTGACGTCCCATTCCAGCGTGACTTCCGGCATGGTGTTGGTTGAATCAATGGTGCCAGCAGTATTTCCCACCGCCGCGCCGTTGGCGTTCAGCACCGCACCGCCAAGGCCCGGACCGAAGCTGCCATCCGGCAGCTTGAGGTGCAGTTGTGAGCCAGGCGTTGCACCCCGACGCTGATATTTTTTCTCCTCGTCGGTATACCTCAACCCACCCGTCAACCGGAGCGCATCTGAAATGTTCCAGGTAGCCGAGACAAACGGCGACAGTAACGTGGCGCTCTGATTCAGATCGGCACCACCCAATTCATAGAGCGGCGCACCCAGCAGTTGAGCAACGACAAGCTCTTCGGGCAGACCCAGGAAAATGCCGTAGAACTTACCAACGTCAAAAGTATTAGGCTGATCGGTGTAAAGATCAGCATCGTGGTAGTAGGCACCAACAATCCACTCGAGAGTCTGGCCGGTTGGTGACGCCAGTCTGATCTCTCCACTCGTCTGCTCATACTCCTCGTAATTAGTGCCGAAGTAGAACACCTCTTTGATGCCCCCAATATTGACAGCAGCATCGTAGAAATAATCGGAGTAACCGAGGACCGCTGAAAGCGTGTAATCACCGAGCTGCCACTGCAGGTTCAGACTGGCGTTATCGATTTCCTGATCAGCACCGAGTGTATCTCGGTAGTTGCCATTATCGATTGCCTCATGGAACTTCTGGAACGCCACGTTTTCGCTAGCAGTTCCGTAAAAATCAAATACCGAGTTTTCACCCGCAGTATCAAAAGGAACAAAACCATAAGCGCCGGCCAGCGCATTGTATTGTGCAACGCGCGCGTCAAAACCGCCGGGGGTGCCGGCGTCGCCAGGCAGGTTTAGGTTCCCGTTGGCGATCTCTGTGGTTTGGCCGTCTTGCTCCGCCTCGCTGTGCTCCCAACGAAAAATGGCCTCGAAGTTGTCACTGGGCTGGAAGACAAAACTCGCCCGAAAAATATCGTGCTCAGTGGCACCCGCATCGCCGGCGACGTCGTTCTTTAACCAACCGTCACCACTATCCAGCGTCTCCGCCGCCAAGCGCCATCCCACGGTCTCACCGATTGATCCCCCGGCAACGGCTCTGAAACGCGTGCCATCAAACTCGGCCTCATATTCACCCGTTAAGGTGAGCTCAAACTCATCCCCGGGCCGATTGACCTGACCGTGAAAACTAACCGCACCCGCAGTCGAGTTCAGGCCGAACAAAACCGCTTGCGGCCCACGAAGCACTTCCACTCGGTCAAGATCAAAAAAGGGTGACCGCGTCTGGCGGTTTCTCGGCATATACACGCCGTCCTTAAATGTTGCTACCGGCGTCTCAAAACCTCGGTCTTCCCCGGAACCGACTCCGCGCATGGTGATCTGGCTCACGGTCAGGGTATCGCTGACCGTGAAGTTCGGGATCATCGTGGACAGCTCTTCGAGGTTATCGATCGCCAGGTTTTGGATCTGACGGCCGGACATGGCCGAAATGGACATGGGCACATCCTGCAGGCTCTCGCTCCGCTTGGTGGCGGTAACGATCACCTCCTCCAATTGCGCCATGGCGGGCACAGTCATCGCAGCGCCAACAATAGTGGCAACAGCAGTAACGATCGATCGCTTGTTTCCCTTGCTTATCATAATGACCCCTCAGTCTGTTCGACCTTTCTTATTGGCTGGCAGACGCGCGCAGCCACACGCGCCTCAGGCTAACCCCAAGTCTAGATAGAGCGGTCGCTCATCAGCCATGTCATTTACGGTAGAAAGCATGTCACAAAGCCCCTGTGGGCCAGCGTTTTAGGGCCAAATCCTGACCTTTAGAACACTGAATAAATGGATTTGCCGTTTACGCTGGGAGGCTTTGCCGCCACGCATCGAGACTGGCCTCACTGACGCCAATTGACCTCAAATAAGCAGCCATGTCGTTAGTGGGCTCAGATCGCGCTGCACTGCTAGGCGTTTGTGAGAAGCGTGGAGCGGGAGCGGGGAACACTTGGTCTCCGAGAGGTTGATTGGCACCCCGCTCTGCGAAGTGGGCCTGCTCGGCACTCTCTGCGTAAGTGAGCACTGGCGAGACGCAAGCGTCCAGATCACTGAAGACTTCGGTCCAATGCGCTCGGCTCTCTGCGGCAAATCTGTCGGCCACCGCGGCCTTTTGTTGCGGCCACTTTTCTTGATCCCATTGCTGAAAATCCGCGAACAGCGGATCCGACGCCAGTCCCAAACCGGAGATGAAAGATCGATAAAACTTGGCTTCGATCGCAGCCACCACCATGTAGCCGTCGTCCTTGGTAGCGTAGGTCGCATTCCAAGGCGCCGCGCCATCCAGCCACCGCGCGCCTCGCTGGTCCGACATTTGCCCTGCCTGATAAAAACTCTTCGCATAGGTTGTCAGGTAATTGGCGGATTCCGCGATTGACGCATCAATGACCTGTCCCTGGCCGGTTTTTGAAACCGTCACCAAAGCAGCAGCTATGCCAGCTACTAATAATGCGGCGGCAGAAGCATCGCCCAGCAACGTGGGGGGCGACACTGGCGGGCTGCCGGGATCGCCGGTGTGATAAAGCGCTCCGGTGGCGGCAACGTAGTTGGGATCGTGGCCCGCCTTGAGTGCCATCGGCCCGGTTTGGCCCCAACCTGTTAATCGCGCGTAAACCAAGGCGGGGTGTTGCTTCATACACTCCTCAGGCGCTAATCCTAATCGCTCCATCACACCAGGCCGGTAAGACTCCAACAGCACGTCCGATGCGCCGATAACCTCTTTTAACAGGGATAAATGCGCGGGCTCTTTGACATTCAATGCTAAGCGACGCTTGTTGCAATTGAGGGGGTCGACGTCTTTTACGTGGATGC
The DNA here is from genome assembly GCA_010025385.1 of Gammaproteobacteria bacterium. Lineage (GTDB taxonomy): Bacteria > Pseudomonadota > Gammaproteobacteria > Arenicellales > UBA868 > UBA868. The sequence goes on from RGTL01000160.1 coordinate 3,218, forward strand.
GGGCTTCGGCGGAAGGGGGTCCCGGCTTGTCGACGAGTATGACCTCAGCGCCCCAATCAGCGAGCATCATGCCGGTAATCGGTCCGGCGCCCAGACCGGCCATTCGGTTAAAGTTCATAGGCTGTTATACAGGAGACGCCCGCGTGCACACTGGTTTGCCGAATAAGACACTGCTCAGCCTTGAGCAATAGCTACCCTGACCCACTGTTGCGCGATAAACGATAACAACCATGTCCAAGCATAAAGTCGCGTTGAGCGACCGCTACACCCAGAACGAGGGCCTGATTCATCTCAGAGGAAGTCAGGCCATGGTGCGCCTGTTGTTGCTGCAACGGCAACGGGATCTCGCCGCTGGTCGCAATACCGGCGGCTTTGTGTCGGGTTATCGCGGCTCACCCATGACCGCCATTGACGAAGAGCTGTGGCGAGCAGGCGAATTGCTGCCCGAACATCACATTACGTTTTGGCCCGGTACCAACGAACATCTGGCGATGACCTCTATTTGGGGCACGCAACAAACCAACTATCACAACGACAGTCTTTACGACGGCGTTTTCGGTATGTGGTATGGCAAGGGTCCGGGGCTTGATCAGTCGATTGATGCGCTGCGGCAGGGCAATTGGCACGGCGCCGACAAACATGGCGGCGTGCTGGTCTGCGTCGGCGACGATCACAACATGACCTCGACAATCAACAACTACAGCTCCGAGTTGTTGTTTCAGGATCAGTTCATGCCAGTGCTTTACCCGGCAGACATTCAGGAGGTGATTGATCTCGGCTTAATGGGCTACGCGCTCTCCCGATTTTGTGGCGCATGGATTGGATTCAAGCTCATACCGGAGACGATCGAAACCTCCGCCACCATCGACGCGGACATCAATCGTGTTCAAATCACATTGCCCGACTTCGAATTCCCTGCTGAGGGCGTCAACGCCTTCCTGACAGATTCCGTTTATGAGCAGGAGGCACGGATCAAGCGTTACCGGCTACCAGCGGCATTGGCCTTTGCCCGGGCCAACCAGCTCAACTATGTCAGTCACGATTGTGCGAATGCCAAAATCGGCATTGTCTCCATGGGCAAGAGTTGGCGCGATACGCTGCAGGCATTGCAAGACATGGGCATCAGCAAAGCCGATCTGGCCACACTGGGCGTGAAGATCCTCAAGGTGGGTATGCCCTACCCTGCCGATATCGATACCTATCGCGCTTTTGCCCAAGGCCTAGACAAGGTCCTGATTGTGGA
>RGTL01000017.1 GCA_010025385.1 Gammaproteobacteria bacterium
GATGATGACCCCGGATCCCAAGCTGCTGACCCGACGCTCACGCGGCTGGCCTTGCGGTCCGCCGAAAAACTTTTCAAAGAACGGATCGTTCCGAAACGGGCTCTGCCGCTGCTCCGTGACACGGCTTTCCGTGTAGATATTCACGACGGCCGGCAGTACCCGCTCGAGCATCGGTGCCAGACTCGGCAAGGTCTCGCCGTCGACCGCCACCGGCAAGGAGGCGTGAGCGCTCCCGGGTGCCAAAGAAAAAAGAAGCAGAAAACCGCCTGTCAGGATCTGTCGAAACTTGTTCATCGCGTTACCGTCACCGCATGGGTAAAGAAAAGGGGCGCGCCGCGTTGCCGGGCGAGCGGGGGCGCAAATTATATCAACCGCGGTGAAGAATCCTTCAGGCGGCGTCGTTGGTCACCCCGTGCGGCACGTGGCCGGTCGCCACGTAACGACTGGCCGACTCAATATGCCCGGTTTGATCATCAAAGAATATGTCGGCGCCGAATGTTCGCAGGAACTCACTTTTATCCAGACCGCCCAGAAACACCGCTTCATCGATTCGCACATTCCACGCGCGCAAGGTTCGGATCACCCGTTCATGGGCGGGCGCACTGCGGGCGGTGATCAAGGCGGTTCGGATAGGTGCTTCGTTGCGCGGCCAGCCCGCCTGCAATTCGTGCAGCGCGTGCAGAAACTTCCGAAACGGACCAGCGGTCATGGGAGTGGTTGCCATCTTTTTTTCAGAGGCCGCAAACGCCGCGAGCCCTTCGGTCTGATAAATCCGTTCGGAGTCATCCGCGAAGATCACGGCATCCCCATCAAAGGCGATACGCAGCTGCCCCTGCCGATAGGTATGTCGGCTGCTGGGTAGAATCGTCGCCGCCGCCACCTGCGACTGCAGCGCCTGCCGAACGTTCGCTGGATCGGCCGAGAGATACAGATCGGCGCTGAAAGGGGTGACGTAACGGAAGGGGCTATCTCCCCCGGAAAATGCCGCGCGCGTTATGTCCAGGCCATAGTGCGCGATCGAATTAAAGATCCTAAGGCCTGTGTCCGCGCTGTTGCGTGAAATCAACACCACCTCCACGCGCCGGCCCTCCGCATTTGGATCATTAAGAGCCAGAAATTTCTGTACCAGGGGAAACGCGACCCCGGGTTCCAGCAGATCGTCTTCATGCTCCACCTGATATCGGCAGTAGGCATCGACGCCTTCGTTGACGTACACCTCGTGACCTTTCTCAAGATCAAACAGGGCCCGCGAGGAAATAGCGACAACCAATGGTGCGCAACGCAAATCAATCATGAGGAAAGTCTAGCATTCGCTTTATCGACCGCGCCGGCGTATCCACGCTCGCGGGGCGCCGATCAGAAACCCGAAAAGGCATAGTCCAATCACCGGGCCATTTCCGGCTCGCGCAAAAAACGTAGTGCCTTGGGTAGGTTGCACGCGCCCGCGCAGCACTGCCTCTACAAACTGACCGGCTTGCCCCGTGACCGTCCCGTCGTGGCGGATGATCGACGATAACCCGCTGTTGCTCGCGCGAATCATCGGTCGACCGGTTTCGAGCACCCGGGCCCGGGCCATCTGCAGCCGCTGATGCGGCGCCAGGGAGTCGCCGAACCAGGCGTCCTCGCTCAGGTTGACGAGCACGTGTGAAGCGGACGCCGAACGACGGATCACGTCCGAAAACGCATCCTCGTAACAAATACTGGCCCCCACCTTCGTGCCCGCGAGCGGCATCGCCGCTTGCTGTAAGGCACCGGCCGAGAAATCAGACATGGGAATACGAAGGTAGTCCAACAGCCAGCGTAACAAAAAGGCCAGGGGCAAATACTCCCCAAAGGGCACCAGTTGATGCTTTCGGTATGTGGTCTGTTCAGCGCCTATTCCCAGCGCCACGTTGTAATACGGCACACCCGCTCGAGCCTCATCGCGGTCCAAAAGGCCAATCACAAAATCGGCCGAGTGGGCCTTTAAGATGGGCAAATAGTCCAACGGGAGTTCGTCCTGGTAAAACGGCAGAGCGACCTCTGGCCACACAATTAAATCCACATCGGTTAACGCCACGCTTTGGCGCTGAAAACGCTCGGCAATAGGCAGGGCCAGACGCGCGTTCCATTTGTCGCTCAGCGGAATATTGTTCTGGATAACCGCCACCCGAATGAGCGGACCCTCTGGCATCACAAACTGAGGCACTCGCGCCAGCATCACCAGCGCCAGCAACAGGGCCACAGCGGCGCCGGGCACCCATCGAGGCGCCGAGCGCTGAAAGACCAGGGTCAAAACAGCCCCAACGAGCAGTGCCCACCAAAGGCTCACGCCCAGCGTCCCAACAATCGGAAATAGTGAATCCAAAAAAGTGCCGACCTGGCTGTAACCAAGATACAGCCAGGGGAAACCGCTCAGGAGCACGCCACGAAGCCATTCACCGAGCACCCAGAGGATGGGCATGATCAGCATCCAGCGGATAGCCGGTTGACATTGGACGCACACCCCCTGGAGTCCGCCAGCCAAAGCCGGGTAGAGCGCCATGATGGCGCCGAAAACAGCGACGCAAATAACCGCCAAAGCCGGGGGCATGTTCCCGAAGGTATGCAGACTCACATACACCCAGGAAATCCCAATCGCGAAACTGGCTAGCCCAAACACCCAGCCGGCAGCCACCGCCTGTTTCCAGGAGGACCGTTGCCAGACGAAAAACAGCACGCCGAGGCAAACGGGCGCGAGACCGTAAAAACCAAAGGGCGCAAACGCGAGGGGATACACAGCCCCCGCGACGGCAGCCAGCAGCATCGTTACAGGGCCGCTCAGCGCGCGCATGGCCGGGGCAAAAGCGACTTAGTCGTCGGCGTTCTGACGATTAATGCGGAGCAGGCGCGGACGCCGACTATCAGCACTTAACACCTCCGCCCGGAAGTCATCGAACTCGATCGTGTCGCCGCGCTTGGGCACTCGACCCAGCGCAGAGGTAATCAGACCACCCATCGTGTCGAATTCAAGCGGATCCAACTCGACATCAAACAGCCGGTTGAAACTTTCAACAGGCAACATCGCCTTGACAACGCAAAAATCCGCACCGCGCCTGAGCACCATCCCGGTGGCTCCATCGATATCGTGTTCGTCTTCGATATTGCCAACGATTTGCTCGAGCACATCTTCAATCGTGATAAGTCCCACCACGCTACCGTATTCATTCACAACAATCGCCATGTGGTTCCGGCTATCCCGAAACTCTTGCAACAGCACGTTAAGGCGCTTGCTCTCCGGGATGAAAACCGCGGGACGTAAAAGCGTCGCCCATGGCAGCGGGTCATGGTCCTCGAGGGGTTGCTGATGCAGCAAATCTTTAGCCAACAAGATGCCCACCACAGAATCCTTGTCGCCATCGGTGACCGGAAACCGGGAATGGGCCGACTCGGTGATGACCGGCAGCAGCTCTGAGGGTTTCTGACTGACATCAACGGTCACCATTTGTCCGCGCGACACCATCACCTGCTCTACCTGACGATCGGACACCTCCACCACTCGCCGCATCATTTCTAAGGTCTCGTCGTCCAGCAGTTCCGCATCGCGGGCCTCTTTCAGAATCTCAAAAAGACTCTCGCGTGACTGCGGTGCGCCGCCGATTAATTTCGCCAGTTTGCGACCCCAGGCGACAGGTGCGGGAGATTTTCCGTTCACGATATCGCCTCGTCTCCCCGATAAGGATCTTGAATGCCCACAGCGGTGAGTACTTGGATCTCCAGGTCTTCCATCACCTTTGCATCCGCGGCTGTCTCATGATCGAAGCCGTTCAGATGGAGCACGCCGTGTACGGTTAGGTGTCCGCAGTGATCCGAAATGGACTTGCCTTGCTCGGCCGCTTCTTTTTCCACCACCGGCATGCAAATCACCACGTCGCCCAGGATATCGATGGACGGCGGCAAACCCGGAGACGGCTCGAAGGGAAACGACAGCACGTTGGTTGGTCCGGAACGACCCCGAAACTGCTGGTTCAGCGAAGCCATCTCCGCTTCATCGACGAAGCGCACCGTCAGTAAAGACGAACGACGCCGAATGACGTCAAGCGCCTGCCCGACCCACTGATGAATATCCGCATCAGAAGGTTCACTCGCGTGGCCACTGGCCCGTTGCACATCCACCCTGCCAACCACACACGCTACCGCTGTTCGCCTTCGTAGGCTTCGATCACTTTTTGCACCAGCGGATGACGAACCACATCCTGGCCGGTGAACCGGGTAATGCTGACCCCGTCTACCGATCCGAGCAGCGAAACCGCATGCACCAGTCCAGATCGGACGTTGCCTGGAAGATCGACCTGTGACGGATCGCCCGTAATCACGGCCTGCGATCCAAAGCCGAGTCGTGTAAGAAACATTTTCATCTGCGCTTCGGTCGTGTTTTGCGCCTCATCGAGAATAACGAAAGCGTTGCCCAGGGTCCGGCCGCGCATATACGCAAGCGGGGCGAGCTCGATCACATGCCGCTCGATCAGTCGACCCACCCGTTCGGATCCCAGCATTTCATAAAGCGCATCGTAAAGTGGCCGCAGGTAAGGGTCGACCTTCTGACCGATATCGCCCGGCAAAAACCCCAGTCGCTCGCCGGCCTCAACGGCCGGACGAACCAGGATGATTCGCTCCACCTTCTCCTCAGCCAGCGCCTGAACCGCGCACGCCACCGCGAGATAGGTTTTTCCTGTGCCGGCGGGACCGACACCGAAGTTGATATCGTGCCTGAGAATATTTCGAAGATACTCCTTCTGATTTGCGCTTTTGCCACGGATCAGCGATTTGCGCACGCGGATCACCACGTCATGAGCCGACACGCGACCCTTCGCGACGTCGTGAGGAATTTGACTGATCGCCATGTGCACCCGATCGGGGCTCAAGCTTGATCCGTTACCGGTATCTTCATAGAGCGCGGTGAGCACATCCTGCGCATGACGCACGTCTCGATCACGCCCGTCGACACAAAACAAGTGCCCGCGGTGTGAGATGCGCACGCCAAACCCTTCTTCGACCTGCTTTAGGTGAGCGTTATGCTCACCGCACAGATCGGCTAGGCGCTGGTTGTCCTCGGGATCGAGGAGAAAGGTAACGGGGTGGGTCGGGTCGTTCAATCCGGTACTGGTGCTCCTGTCGAAGCTTTTTGCATCATAACAGAAGTAAACGGATTGTCTGTCACTACCTCCGCCCGCAGAGAATTGGGCAGCGCCTCGGTGATTCGAACATCAACAAATTCACCGATTTGCTGGCGTATACCGGTGAAATTAACCACCCGGTTATTTTCCGTACGTCCACTTAACTGGCTCGCATTCTTGCGCGAAACACCGTCGATCAGGATACGCTGACGAGTCCCCACCATGGCTGCAGCAAGTTTTGCCGCCTGGCCATCAATAAGGGCCTGAAGCCGCGTCAATCGGTCGCGCTTTTCTTCCATCGATACATCGTCCTCGAGACCGGCCGCAGGCGTGCCCGGGCGGGCGCTATAAATAAAGCTGAACGAGTGATCGAAGCCCACGCGGCGAATAAGATCCAGAGTCTTTTGGTAGTCCTCCTCACGCTCACCGGGAAATCCCACGATGAAATCAGACGACAGACTGATGTCCGGGCGAGCGGCGCGCAGACGGGCAATGATGTCCTCGTATTCGGCAATCTGATAGCGACGCTTCATGAGACTCAGGATGTGATCTGAGCCGCTTTGAACCGGCAGGTGCAGATGGCTGACCAGCTCGGGAATATCGCGGTAGGCCTGGACCAGCGCCTCGCTGAAATCAATGGGATGGGACGTGGTGTAACGAATGCGATCGATCCCCTCGACGGACGCCACATAAGCAAGCAGTTCGGCAAAGTCCATGTGGGTCCCATCATGGCGCGCGCCCCGATACGCATTGACGTTCTGCCCCAATAGCGTCACTTCGCGAACGCCCTGCTCAGCCAACTCAACGATCTCCGTAATCACTTCATCGAACGGCCGGCTGAATTCCTCGCCTCGGGTATACGGCACTACGCAGAAGGTGCAGTATTTGCTGCATCCTTCCATGATCGACACAAACGCTTTTGGGCCATCGCTGCGGGGCGGTACCAGCTGGTCAAACTTTTCAATTTCTGGAAAGCTGATATCCACCTTTGGCGCGCGCTCCGCCTGGAGCGACTTCAGCATCATGGGCAGGCGGTGATACGTCTGCGGACCGAAAACCAGATCGACATACGGCGCGCGTCGCAGGATCAAATCACCCTCCTGGCTCGCGACGCAGCCGCCCACACCAATCACAAGATCCGGTCGCTCTTCCTTCCATTCACGCCACCGACCCAGTTGCGAAAATACTTTCTCCTGTGCCTTCTCCCGGACGGAACAGGTATTCAGCAGCAGCATGTCTGCTTGCTCCTGATCGTCCGTCAAGACCATGCCATGAGTCGATGCCATCAGATCGGCAATCCGACTCGAGTCGTAATCATTCATCTGGCACCCGTAGGTCTTGATGAAAAGTTTTTTGCTCATGGACGAAAAAAGACGATCGGAGGAGGACTCAGTTTAAACGCTGGGCGTCGGTTGAGTGGGCAAAAGACGCGCTTTCGCCACCTGCCGCACGCGCCCTTGCGCGTTCGCCGTCTGCTCGGCGGCGAAGTGTTGCCTCACGGGAGCAGGCATTGCGATCGATCGGCCGGTTTCGCGATTGATAAATACATGCACAAAAAAGCCGGTCGCGTATGCGTCGGGATCCTCAGGCATGAAAACGGCAACCTCATAGCGAACGCTGCTATTACCCAGCCGAGCGATACGGATGCCGACCTCAACGTGGCCGCAAACGGCCACCGGTTTGAGGAATCGACAGCCGTTCTCCGCGGCCAACGGAATGACGGGATCGGTCTGCCAGTTGAGTCCTGTCTCTTGCAACAGCGTGAGAATAGCCGTCTCAAAGTAGCGGTAGTACTCCACGTTATTGACATGCCCGAGCATGTCATAATCGTTCCAGCGTGTCATGATGTGCACGATCAACGAGAAAGACTCTCGCGTCGGTGGATGCGCTAACGCCTGATTAGTCACTTTACTCTAATGCCTCGACTGTCCCTTAATTCACATCCATCGCCGGACCACCACCTGCTCCCATGCCTAGCCCTATCGGTCACTCGCTTTTGGCTTTTACCGTCGCCGGATACGACGCCCGAAAAGGGTCGTCGCGCCTGTGGTGGTGGCTTCTTATCCTTACCGCCGCCGTGGCGCCCGACTTTGATTTCCTGCCGGGCATCCTAATTGGCGATCCCAACCGATTTCATCATGGGCCATCGCATTCCATCACGGCAGCGCTTCTTTTTGCCCTGACGTTCTGGCTGCTGATAAAGCCCGTCGGGCGGCGCGAGGCCCTTATTTTATTTTCGGTCTACCTGAGCCATCTGGTTGCGGATATGCTGGCTGCCGATCACGGTGCACCTTATGGCATTCCTCTGTTTTGGCCATTGGTTGACGATTATTTCATCTCACCGACGCCACTGTTCAGTAATTTCAGCCACGGTGGCCGCGGTGAAGGATTGGCGGGAGTGCTGGTCGATATTTTTTCAATGCCCAATCTTCGCGCCGTTGCGATAGAGGTGCTTATTCTCGGGCCGCTGCTGTGGCTGGTTCAGCGCCTGCGGCGCCGGCGCCTCAGCGGTCACCCGTAGCGGCTACCTTAGTCCCAGCGGTCGTCGCGGACCCAGACCTCGCCGTTACGGATATCCACCGGAAACACGTGAATGCCTTCGTAGGCAGGGGGCGCCATCACCTCACCTGACTTCAGACAAAAACGCGCGCCGTGACGGGGGCACTCGATCGTCCCGTCAACAATACAGCCGCTCGAAATTTCTGCGCCGTCGTGCGTGCATAGATCCTCGAGGGCCACCACCTGATCGTCGATGCGGGCCAGCATGATCCGTTCATCATCCAGATCGGCCGACACCGGGGTATTTACCTCTAGCGTGTCGAGCCGGGCAACGAGAACCCAATCGGACATCTAAAAGATGCCAAGTTCGAGGCGGGCGGCCTCGCTCATCACCTCGGGCCCCCAAGTCGGTTCCCAGACCAGCTCAACCACTACATCGGAGACGCCGTCCACTCCGCGAGCGGCCATCTCGACTTCGCCTGGAAGGGAGCCGGCAACGGGGCACATGGGAGAGGTCAAGGTCATATCTATTTCGACGTGGCTTCGCTCGTCGATATTGATGCGATAAATAAGCCCTAAATCGTAAATATTGAGCGGAATCTCAGGATCATAAACTTCTCTGACGCCGTCGATGACGCGCTTCAAAAGCGTAGCGTCCGCGGCCAGAGAGTTCAGGCTGACCGACGGCGGTTGGTCTCGCTCTTGATCCACGCGATCCCCAGCTTCCGCCTGCGGTTTTTCGGATGACGCTTGCTCGCTTGGACTCGTTTCTGCTTCGCTGCTCATCATTGCGTTACCGGTGCTGCTTCATCTCTTCCCAGATCCCCCACCTGATCGCTCGCTTGTTCAGATAACGCCGCATCAAGCCGGGCCGAAGCAAGATGTTGCAGGTGCTCCCTCAAGGGCTCGCACTGTACGCCATTCAGCACGTCGGCCGCAAAAGCCTGCGTAAGCATACGCCGGGCTGTCGCTCGGTCGACGCCCCGCGACACCAGATAAAAAAGCGCGGTCTCATCGAGCTGGCCCACGGTCGCGCCGTGCGCGCATTTCACATCATCAGCATAGATCTCAAGTTGAGGCTTGGTATCGATCTCTGCCTCTTCAGACAAGAGCAGATTTTGATTGTTTTGCTCGGAGTCGGTTTTCTGGGCGTCCGGCTTTACGACAATACGGCCATGAAACACCGCACGGCCACGATCGCCCAGCACACCCTTGTAGGTCTCCCGGCTGATGCCGTTCGGGTGGTTGTGGGCGATGTGCGTATGGTTGTCGATGTGACTGCGACCAAACGCCAGATAGCAGCCGTCGAGATGGACGCTCGCGCGTTCACCGTCGAGATTCACTCGGGCATCGTTACGGACCAGTGCACCGCTTGTGGTCACAGTGGTTGACCTTAACGTGGCGTCCTTTGCGACAGAAGCGAATAATCCGCCCACATGAAACATTCGCTCGCCCAGTGACTGCAGGACACAGTGATCAAGCGTCGCGCCCTCATCCAGAATGATTTCCGTTAACGTGTTATTCAGGCCGCGGCTTCGATCGAATGAGAGGTAGCGCTCGATGACCGTGGCCTGGCTACCGACGCCCAGGCGGATAAGGTTTCGCGGCAGGCTGAGAAGGCCCTCCCCACTCACTCCGCAGACAAAGATCAACTCAATCGGCCGGTCAATACGAAGACCCGCCTCAAGCTCCACACAAGCCCCGTCGGCCACAAAAGCCGAATTCATGGCGGCAAACCCGTGAGGAATCAAGCCCAAAGCCGTGCCCAGATGAGCAGCCAGACGCGCGCCGTCGTCGCGCAGCCCTTGCGCCATACCGCCGATGTGCAGTCCTCGAGGCAAATCAGAGTGATCGCTCAGGGCTGGGGCGAAAAATCCGTCGACGAAGACGAGCCTCAGCGCATTGAGGTTCGCAATCTCATGCCCGTTAAAAAAAGCGGCAGGACAATCGCCGCCGGGCTCCGCCGGCGTGAAGGCGGACTTGGTAATGGACCGTATCGAGGTGTACTTCCAGTCTTCGTCACGCTGGGACGGCAAACCCAGGCGCGCCAGCTGATCAACCGCACCGGCGCGATGCGCGTCCAGCGACGAGATGCCGCCGCCGGGCAACTGCGCCAGCATTTGCTTCTGCGCGGTGACGTAGGCTGCGGCGCTGGCGTCAGCGATGCTCATCAGGCAGCGGCTCCTGCGGCCTGATCAATCCAGCCGTAGCCCTGGGCTTCGAGCTCCAGCGCAAGCGCCTTATCGCCGGACCGCACAATACGACCGCCAGCCAGCACATGTACGTGATCCGGGACGATGTAATCCAACAAACGCTGGTAGTGCGTCACCAGAATAACCGAGCGCTCCTCCGAGCGCAGGGCATTAACACCCCCAGACACAATCTTGAGCGCGTCAATATCCAGTCCGGAATCAGTTTCATCCAACAACGCCAAGCGCGGCTCTAGCATCGCCATCTGAAAAATTTCGTTACGCTTTTTTTCGCCTCCCGAGAAGCCCTCGTTTACAGACCGGTACAAAAACTCTTCTTTCATGTCCACGAGCTTGATCTTCTCGCGCACCAGTTTGAGAAAATCGAGCGCATCCAGTTCTTTCTCGCCGCGATGGCGGCGGGCAGCGTTCAGACCTTCTTTTAAAAGCGCGATGTTCGCCACCCCAGGAATTTCCACCGGGTACTGGAACGCCAGAAACACACCTTCGCGTGCGCGATCCTCAGGCTCCAGATCCAGAAGGTCTTTGCCCATGAATTCGATCTGGCCCCCGGTAACCTCATATCCGTCACGACCGGCAATGACGTTTGCGAGCGTGCTTTTGCCAGAACCGTTGGGCCCCATGATCGCATGCACCTCGCCGGTTCCGACCTCAAGACTCAACCCCTTGAGAATCTCTTTGCCCTCGACCGCTACGCGCAGGTCACTGATCTTCAACATGTGCTTTTCAACCTTTTCCAATCAAAACGTTCAACTCGAGCCTTTCCCGCCGTCGCCCGAACCGCTAACCGACCGCACCTTCTAGGCTGATGCCAAGCAGTTTCTGCGCCTCGACGGCGAACTCCATCGGCAATTCGCGGAACACTTCTTTGCAGAATCCATTGACAATCATGGATACCGCATCTTCTTCCGATAATCCGCGTTGACGGCAATAAAACAACTGATCCTCTCCAATCTTTGAAGTGGATGCCTCGTGCTCAATTGTGGCCGTGGGGTTCTTAACCTCAAGATAGGGGAAGGTATGCGCGCCGCACTGATCGCCCATCAACAGCGAATCACACTGCGAGTAGTTGCGCGCATTCTTGGCGCTCTTCACGACCTTCACCAATCCCCGATACGCATTCTGTCCACGGCCGGCTGAAATGCCCTTGGATATGATCGTGCTGGAAGTGTTCTCTCCGATGTGGATCATTTTCGTTCCGGTATCGGCCTGCTGGCGATTGTTCGTCAACGCCACGGAATAAAACTCCCCAACGGATCCCTTGCCTTCCAGAAGCACGCTGGGGTATTTCCAGGTGATCGCGGAGCCGGTTTCCACCTGGGTCCACGAGATTTTGGCGTTCTCTCCCCGACACGCGCCGCGTTTCGTCACGAAGTTGTAAATCCCGCCTCGCCCTTCTTCGTCCCCGGGATACCAGTTTTGGACCGTCGAGTACTTGATCTCGGCATCTTTCATTGCCACCAGCTCAACCACCGCCGCGTGCAGCTGGTTCTCATCCCGCATGGGGGCCGTGCATCCCTCAAGGTAGCTGACATAGCTGCCCTCATCGGCCACGATCAACGTGCGCTCAAACTGGCCGGTGTTCAGGGCGTTAATACGAAAGTACGTCGAGAGTTCCATGGGGCAGCGCACGCCTTTCGGAATGTAGACGAAAGAGCCCTCGGTGAAGACCGCCGAGTTCAGCGCGGCATAGAAATTGTCACTGGCCGGGACCACCGAGCCGAGATATTTCTTGACCAGTTCCGGGTGATTGGCCATGGCCTCCGACAGCGGACAGAAAATCACGCCCACCTTCGCGAGTTTGTCCTTGAACGTGGTCGCGACCGACACGCTGTCGAACACCGCGTCCACCGCAACCCCCGCAAGCGCCTTTTGCTCTTCGAGCGGGATGCCCAGCTTGGTGTAGGTTTCCAGCAGCTTGGGATCGACTTCATCCAGACTTTTGGGCCGATCCTCATCACGTTTAGGCGCCGAGTAGTAGCTGATAGCCTGAAAATCGATCGGCGCATGGTGCACGTGCGCCCATGTCGGGGTATCCATCCGCTGCCAGCGCCGAAACGACTCCAGGCGCCACTGCAAGATGAAATCCGGCTCCGATTTCTTGGCGGACAGAAAGCGGATGACGTCCTCGTCCAGACCGGGTGGCAGCGTCTCGGAATCAATTTCCGTGACGAAGCCTTCCTTGTACTCGCGACCAACTAGATCGCCGAGCTCTTTCGTACTGGTATTCAAAAAGGGGTGCTCCAACCTCAAATAGAGGGGTGAATTACTTCAGGCCTTGCCCGACCGCGTCTGCCTCGACGATCACCGTCTTCAGCTTGCCCGAAAGCAACCCTTTCCTGACGGCTTCTTGGCGCTCCGCTACGGCGATCACCTCGGGCCGGCGGACCAGCTCACCCAGAGTGATGGCGTTCAGAAATTCATAAATCTTCTCACTCAACTCCATCCACAGTTCGTGCGTAAGGCATTTCTCACCATCCAGGCAGTTGGCCTCGCCCCCGCAACGGGTCATATCGGCCGTCTCGTCCACCGCGCCGATGACAGCAGCGATGGAGATCTTGTCCATGTCTCTTGCCAGACGGTATCCGCCGCCAGGACCGCGCATGCCCTTGACCAGCCCCGCCGCCCGAAGGCGTGCGAATAATTGTTCCAGGTAAGACAGCGAAATCTCCTGATTTGCGGCTATGTCCTGCAAGGTCACAGGCCGCTTGCCCTCCTGCAAAGCCAGGTCGAGCATTGCGGTCACCGCGTATCGACCCTTTGTTGTTAACCTCATGAAACGCTCCTTTTTTGCCTCTTGGCCCAAAAACGCTAATATCGGCGCTTGCCCCGCGCGACCCCCCTCAAAAAAAGGCCTTAAATTGCGGGCTGACGCCGATATCGGAACCAGAATTATAGGGGTCTGGCCGTGAAAACCAAGTAAAAGAGTCAGAAATACTCGCTGGACCGAAATTAGTCGGATCCAGCCTTTACGCTTTTCTGAATATAGCCCCGAGTAGCGCAATCGCGCCCGCAACCGAGAGGCCGGCGGCCGCGGCCTCGCCCAGCACCCCCAGCATCAAGGGTTCGACCGATAAGGTGATGGCTATTGAACCCAGCAACAGGACCGATCCCAGGGCCAGCAGGTTCTTCTGCTCACTGACGCGCTTAAGGCGACCTTCGAGTTTCGCGACCCGATCGTGCTCGCTTCCCGACGCTTGAGTCTGCCCGTCGCGCTCACGGCGCAATAACTCGTGAACGAGGCCGGGCAGCTCTGGTATCAGCGGCATTACGCTAGGCAGTTCGCGACGCAAGGTGCGGATTAATGCGGCAGGTCCGACCTGATCCCGCATCCATTTTTCGAGATAGGGCTTGGCGGTTTCCCAAAGATCCAACTCCGGGTAGAGCTGGCGTCCTAGGCCTTCTATATTCAAAAGCGTCTTCTGCAACAGCACCAGTTGCGGCTGCACCGGCATATTGAAACGCCGCGCCACTTGAAACAGACGAAGCACCAGCTGTCCAAAAGAGATTTCGCTAATGGGCCGAGCAAAGATCGGCTCGCACACCGTGCGCACGGCTGCTTCGAACTCGTCCACGCGGGTTGACGGCGGTACCCAACCGGCCCGCAGATGAGCGACCGCGACCGCCCGATAATCCCGATTGAAAAAGGCCAGCAAGTTTTCAGCGAGATAACGTTTATCGGAATCGGCAAGACTGCCCATAATCCCGAAATCGACCGCCCGATATTGTCCGTTTTCGCCCACGAAGATATTGCCCGGATGCATATCCGCGTGGAAAAACCCGTCCCGAAACGCTTGGGTGAAAAAGATCTCTACGCCGTTGTGGGCAAGGGTTCGAAGATCGACTCCCGCCTTGCGGATCGCGTCTATATCCCGAATCGGAATACCGTAAATGCGCTCCATGACCAGGACCTCACGGGAGCTGTGCTCCCAATACACCCGCGGCACGTAAATCATCGCTGACTCAGGAAAATTGCTCCGCAGTTGACTGGCATTAGCCCCCTCACGAGTCATATCCAGTTCGTCATGAATCGTCTTGTCGTACTCCTCGACCACCTCCAGAGGGCGCAAACGCCTGGCATCCGGCCAATAGCGATCAACCCATCGGGCCAGTCGGTACAGCAGCGCCACGTCCTGATCGATGACCGCCTCAATGCCGGGGCGCAATACCTTCACCACAACGGCGGTGCCGTCTAAAAGCGTCGCCGCATGAACCTGCGCGACGGAAGCAGAAGCGAGCGGCTGAACATCAAAACTCGCGAAATGATCGGCCAGTGAAGACCCCAGAGAGCGTTCGATGACCGTGCGAGCCTGCTCGCCCGGAAAAGGGGGCACCCGGTCCTGCAAACGCGTGAGCTCAGCGGCGATATCGGGTGGAATGAGATCAGGACGCGTCGACAGCGCCTGACCGAATTTCACAAAAATCGGACCGAGCTCTTCCAACGCTTGACGCAGACGCTGACCCCGATCGCCAGACGGTCGTCGGAACCAAAAGACCGGCAACACATACCGCAGAAAGCGGTAGGGCTTCAGGATGCTTAGCTTAAATACGTATTCGTCTAGCCCGTGACGCGCCATCACTCTGAGGATCCGGGTAAGTCGCGAGGACCGGTTGGACTTCACGGCGCGCTCCTTCAATCCCTTTTGTTACCGGGCCTGGTCAACTCCAGGCGATCCAGGCGCTGGGCCAAACGGGCCACATCGTCACGCAGACGCTCGACGCCATCGACCAATCGCTCAGCCTGAAGCTGGCTGGGCAGCAGCCGGCTCTCTTCCACCAGCGTCTCTGCAACCCCCATCAAACTGGAATCGGCGACGTCAGAGGCCCAGGCGCTGAAACCACGCGCTCCGGTCGCCAGTTTGCGGGCCAGCGTATCGCCCACCCACTGTGCTAACTCTTCCTCAGCGTCGACATCTAGGGCGGCGAGTAACGCCTTGAGGTCGAGCATGGCTGAACCGTCGCCCTCAATACGAACCGAACTGTCTCGAAGCGCCGCCGGTTCCGCGCCTGCTCGAAGCAGCCTGAGCAGCCCAATCGGGGTGCCGCAAATCGACACGTCCGGATCCTGATCGCGCTCGGGCAGCACCTGCAACTCGCCATCGCGAAACGTGGCCATGCGACCGATCTCAACGCCCTTAATCCATACCGAGATGACGCGACCTTCAAGCGCTCTGGCGTGAGCAACAGCCCCCGAATCGCTAATGATGCGATTCAAAAAAGACTCAACTTTTTCGGTAACCGACTGCACCGCAATGCCCTTAGTACCGAAAGCCCGTGTGTATGGCGACGATGCCTCCCTGGATATTCTGGTAACTCACATCCTCAAGCCCAGCGTCGCTCATCATGTTGGCCAGTGTCTCCTGATCCGGGTGGCGTCGGATGGATTCCACTAGATACCGATAGCTACCCTCGTCACCCGTCACCACTCGGCCCAAAGCGGGGATAACGGAAAACGAGAAAAGATCGTAGGCTTTCGCCCAAAGCGCGGAGGTCGGGGTAGAAAACTCCAAGATCATGACCCGGCCACCGGGGCGCAGCATCCGCACCATGGAGGACAAGGCCGCGGGGATTCGGGTCACGTTGCGAAGACCGAAGGCAATACTGACGCAATGGAACTGACCCGGCGCGAACGGCAGGGATTCCGCGTCCGCAAGCAAAAGCTGCACGTTGCTTCCAACGCCCTGATCAAGAAGGCGAGCGCGACCACATGCCAGCATATCCGGATTAATATCCGTCATCACGACACGGCCCTCTGCCCCCACCCGCTTAGAAAATCGGGCGCTCATGTCTCCGCTGCCGGCCGCCACATCAAGAACCTGGTCGCCGGAACGCACGCCACTTCGGGCCAATGCAAGATCTTTCCAGAGCCGATGCGATCCGAACGACATCAGATCATTCATCACATCGTAGCGGCTGGCGACCGAGGAGAACACCTGCCCGACTCGACTCGCCTTGTCGGCAGGATCGATGTCGGTAAAACCGAAATGGGTGGCGGGTTCCGACATAAAAGGCATCGTCTCTTGCGAGACGACTCAGGACACTACCTTACGCTTATGCCCTGCCTTCTCAAGCGCTTCGAGGTAGAGGCGCCAATAATCGGCTTGTTTGCTACCCAGTTCATAGAGGGTCTCCCACGAGTAAATACCCGAATCGTGACCGTCATCGAAATGAAGACGCACGGCGTAGGCGCCCACGGCTTCTACCTGATTGATGTTGACCAGTTCCTTGCCAGTCTGCAGCACTTCCTGTCCCGGTCCGTGGCCACGAACCTCGGCCGAAGGCGAATAGACCCTCAGGAATTCGCAGGGTAGGGAAAACTCCGAACCGTCATCGAAGGCCACTTCCAAGGCCCGCGATTTCTGGTGAAGGACAATTCGGGTAGGGC
>RGTL01000161.1 GCA_010025385.1 Gammaproteobacteria bacterium
GACTGTGTCGTTTTTAACGGTGACCCGATGTGGCTTTACCGCGCCCTACTGGACAAAAAGTCCCTATCGCTTTCAGGTCGACTAAAAAGGGATCGCAGCAAACTTTCAATGGGGCTATACGTGCTCTTCTTTGGCACAAGCAAAAAGTATCAAGACCTGGCGCATCACACCATTTGGATGGGTGAGCGGTATCGAGGCCTTCTCGATGATATTTTCCACCGGGGGGTACTCGCTGACGATTTTTCTCTATATCTGCATCGTCCCACGGCAACCGACCCCTCTTTTGCCCCAAGCGGACATGACAGTTTCTACGTGCTGGCACCGGTTCCCAATCAAAATAGCTCAATTAACTGGTCGGTCGAAGAACCAAGATTGCGCGACCGAATAATTGATGCCCTAGATCGCACGATCATGCCCGAGCTCAAATCGCATATTCGAAGCGTCTTCGCCATGACCCCGGACGATTTTGAGCACAAGTATCTCTCGTTTCGGGGTGCCGGATTCTCAATTGCTCCACTTTTTTCTCAGTCCGCATGGTTCCGCTTTCACAACCAAGCTGAGCGTATTGAAAATCTTTACCTCGCTGGCGCCGGCACCCATCCCGGCGCGGGTGTCCCGGGTGTGCTCTCATCCGCGAAGGTTATAGAGGCGCTCATCCTGCAAAAAATGCGCGCGGCGAAGACAAAAACATGAATGCCGGGAGAAGCACGGCAAGCCTCAAGCGTTACGGAACCAGCTTTCATTTTGCTAGCCGGTTTCTCTCGTCAGACCAAGCCGATAGAGCCGCCCGACTTTATGCTCTATGCCGGGAAATTGATGACATAGCCGACAGGGCTGATGATCTGAACCATGCACGGCTCAGACTTCAGTCAATTCGCGATGAGCTTGCTGGCAAGACTGCGTTAGATCCAATAGCAAAGACAGTTGTTTCTTTTTCACCGAAAGTCTCTACGGAGGTTTTAAAGGAGCTCGTCGAGGGTGTGATGCTCGATACGTTGCCGGTGCTGATCAGATCTCAGGATGAGCTCTTGAGGTACTGCTATCAGGTTGCCGGAACGGTGGGACTTCTGATGTGCGATATTTTTGAAGTGACAAATGTAAGTGCCCGATACCACGCCATCGATCTGGGTATCGCGATGCAGCTCACGAACATCTGTCGCGACGTCTGTGAGGATGCGCAACGCGGGCGTCGTTATCTGCCATCCGATTTAGTAGGTGATATTGCTCCAGAGAACGTCCTAAGTCCGAGCAAGGAACAAGCTCAGGTTATCAGGCAAGCCTTAAAACACCTGCTTGAAGAGGCTGAAATACGTTATCAGTCGGGCATAGCGGGACTGTGTTTTCTGCCACTGCAATCTCGGACTGCTATTTTGATCGCTGCCCTAAGTTATCGAGAAATTGGAGTCAAGATTGCGGTACGTGACTTCGATGTCTGGCGCGGAAGGGTTTATACACGCCTTATACGCAAAGGATTACTCGCAATAAAAGCGATCTCTACGATTCTTTTTTGCAAGCGACTACGAAAATATCAGGGCTTTCATAATTCCGCTCTGCATCACAGTTTGGGAAAAAATCCTAGCGTGCACAGCGAGTGTTGAGATGCGGCCATGGATCCATATCATCGGCGGGGGGTTAAGCGGGTTATCTCTCGCAGAAAGCCTCTCGAAATACCCAAAATTCCCGGGACCCGTAGTCATTTCAGAACCGAAGATAACCAACTTAAACGAGCGAACCTTTAGTTTCTGGTTTACGAAACCAGAGGAATCCTTTCTGCGTCCGCAGCATGTATCGGACCGGTGGTCCATCAGCGGCGATGGCTTCCAGGTCAAGCATCGAGGGCAGAGGTTCTCTTACGGCACCATAATGGGAAAAACTGTCCTCAGTGCTGCCTTAAAAGCCGTTGAAGCACACCCACAAATCACCATTCGTGAGGAGCGGGTATCCTCAATGCCTGATGCTGATCACGTTTTTGATTGTCGCCCCCAGGGGCCTGACACATTTAGTCTCATTCAAAGCTTCGCCGGCACGGAGATAGTCTTTCACCTACCGCATGGCGTTGAGAGTGTCGGCCTGATGCGCTCGCTGGAGGCAACATCTACCGGAATACGATTTCTCTATCTCCTACCCCTCAGTCAAAGACGCCTCCTTATTGAACACACAGAATTTACGAGCGTACCTGCTGATCTCGATAAACTCAGTGAAATGAATCAAGTTTTTATCGAACAAGAGTTTCCATTGGGAGCGTATGAGGTCACTCGAGTTGAAGCCGCCCATATTCCAATGGGATTTAAAAAAAGAGAGAGTGCCTTTGGCATACCGTTAGGCAGCAGAGCAGGCATGGCCCGAAACGCCACCGGGTATGGATATCGAACAATACGGTATACCACCCATCGAATGGCTCAGGAGCTAATCGAAAAAAACGAAATCACCCCCTACCGTTCGCCCCGCTTGGTCAGTTGGGCAGATAACCTGTTTATTGAACTGATCAAAAATCGACCTGAAGCAATGCCTGCGGTGCTGGCCCAGCTCGCGCGCAACATGGGGCCTGACAACTTCGCCGCCTTCATGACTTCTTACTCGCTGACCGACATTCTTCGGGTGCTCTGGACGGCCCCCATGAAGCCTTTCGCTTTGGCCCTCTTTGGACTGTACCGGTGGATTTGAACTTAACTTTCGCGGCTTGCCTGATTTCTTTGGCGGGAGTTCCACACGGCGCGCTCGATCCTATGATTGCGTATCGCGTCAAACTAATTCAACACCCTTGGAGCGTTGCCTTCTTTTTGGCCGCTTATATCGGCATGGCAGCCGCCGTAATCTGGTTTTGGGTAATGATGCCGAGGATCGCGCTTATCGGTTTTTTGCTCATTTCCGCTTTCCACTTTGGCAGAGATTGGAAAAAGTCTCTGGACTTCGGTGGATTTGGATTTGGAGCATTCGTTTTAGGCTTGCCCGCATGGACCTCTACGCAGTCAGTTGAACAAATATTTAGCGTGCTCTTGCTCGGATCACCCACTTCCGAGGCAATCATTGTATTGAAGGGATTATTGGCGGTGGGTGCGTTGCTCCTGGCGTTAGAGATGAGGCAAATAACGCTCACGCAACTTTTCGAACTCATAGCGCTCACTGTTTTCGCGCTTCTCCTCAGTCCGCTTTGGTATTTCACACTCTACTTTTGTGGTCTGCATAGTCCTCGCCATTTGTTAAGTGAGTTCAAATTAATACCCGGCAGCAGCCGTCGGACTGCTTTCCTGCTCATCATCACGCTCACTCTACTTACAATTGGGTTCGCGATCGGATTCGGCACCTTGCTTCTGGGCCAGTCACAAGGCCTCACCGATACAGTGATTCAGTTGATCTTCATCGGACTGGCAGCGCTTACGGTTCCCCATATCATTCTCTTGGAGTGGGCAGACAGACAAAATCATGAGTTCTATTGAGAGAAAACGAGGGCACATAAAACATGCGCTCGCACAAACCAGTAAGAGCGCAAGCGCCTTTGACGCTGTTCGCTTGAAACACTGCGCATTGCCGGAGGTCAATCTTGATGAGGTAAGCCTCAAGTCATCTTTTCAACACAAGACGATCAATGCGCCATTCTTTGTGAGCTCTATGACGGGCGGGCCCTCTGAGGCGGAGGCCATCAACATAAGACTTGCGGAGGCGTGTCGGGAGGTGGGTCTCGCGATGGGAGTCGGATCTCAGCGTGTGAGCATTGAGGATGGCTATTCTGCAGGGTTAAGCGCTTCGATCCGACGCGCCATCGGGGATCTACCCCTATTCGCAAATTTTGGCGCGGTGAACCTTGCCAAGCTCGACCATGTCAGCTCACTAGGTCGAGTTATTGATCCCCTAGAGGCCGATGCATTGATTTTACATGTGAACCCAATGCAGGAAGTGTTTCAAGCGTCTGGTGACACCGACTGGAGGGGAGTGCTTTCCCAGATAGAAAAGGTATGCGCTTGGAGCACTATTCCCGTTATAGCCAAGGAGGTGGGATTCGGGCTCGATACCCGTTCCGCCCGGCAACTGGTCACAGCAGGCGTCTCCATACTTGATGTTGCAGGGCGAGGCGGTACGCGTTTCGATGACATAGAAATCGAAATGCACTCGAATATCTCCTCAGTGCTGTCGTCCCCCGATGTGTTTAAGGATTGGGGTTATACGACCATTGAAAGCTTGAGAGCTATCCTGAACGAACTACCAGCGCAAAGATGCTGGGCATCCGGCGGGGTCAGAAACGGGCTTGATATCGTAAAGTCGCTTTGTCTTGGAGCTGAGGCTGCAGGTATGGCCGGTCAACTCCTGAAGCCTGCCTTGGAATCGACAGAAGCGGTGATCAGCGTTATGCATCAGCTACTTAGTGAGATCCGAATTGCCTGCTTCGGACTAGGCGTTCGATCAGTGAAAGATCTCGGCCAGTCTCATATTTTCCAATTGTCTG
>RGTL01000162.1 GCA_010025385.1 Gammaproteobacteria bacterium
ACGCATCAGTTGCGGCGCGAGATTGTGGCCACATATCTCACCAATAACATGATCAATCGAGTGGGTCCGGGCTTTGTTTTGCGGATGAACGAATTAACCGGCGCCCTGCCCGCAGACACGGTCAGGGCTTTTGCCGCCGCTCGGGAGATCTTCCGTCTTCGCGACTGCTGGCGGGAGATTGAAGCGCTCGATAATCGAGTGCGCTCTCAAATCCAAAAAGAACTGATGCATGAAACCCGTCAACTGCTTGAACATGCGACGGTGTGGTTGTTGACGTATCGTCATCAACCTCTTGACATCGCACAAAGTGTAGAGGAGTTCCGCGGCGCGATCGATCACTTGAAACGCGGTTTTCCACGCGTGCTCGCCGCTTCCAATCGACTCACTCAGAAGCGTCGTGTGAAGCGCTACCTCGGCGCTCAGACGCCGGCGCCACTGGCAAATACGGTGGCCGAATTTGCCGCGCTATCACGAGGTCTGGACATTGTTGACCTTGCTAATAATGGTGAGGCCTATGGCATTGCACAAGTCGCCTCGGTCTATTTCGACGTCGGTGATCGACTCCATCTGCAATGGCTCTTTGAACGCATTGGCAAGCTACCGCTTCAAAATCACTGGCATGGTCTGGCACGGGCCGCTTTGCGCAGCAATTTGACGCTCACGCAAAGGCAGATCACCGCTAGAATACTCGCGAGCGACACGGGGCGTGGAAAAAGTGCCGTACGCAGCTGGATTGCAGCAAACGGGCCCGACCATCAGCGCCTTGAGCAGATGATCGATGATCTCCAAAAATCTGCAGAACTCGACTTTGCAATGCTTGCTGTAGCCGTAAGCGCAGCCGGACGACTCGGCCTTCAGCCAGAGAATGAACGCACGGCAGCCGCCTCGACATAGCACCCTTGTATAGGTAAACATGGGCTCGCCCACGAATTGTTTTTTTGACTTTCGAATAGACGGACCACCAGCAACTTATGCGCACCTCAAATTTCTTCCTCACCACGCTTAAAGAGATCCCGGCCGATGCAGAAGTGGTGAGCCACCAGCTCATGCTTCGGGCGGGCCTCATCCGACAGGTCGCCTCCGGGGTCTATAACTGGCTGCCTCTGGGACACCGGGTCTTGAGTAAAGTGCAGCAGGTCGTTCGCGAGGAGATGAATCGAGCCGGTGCCCAGGAGGTGCTGCTGCCCGCCGTGCAGCCCGCGGAGTTGTGGCGCCAGTCCGGTCGATGGGATGCCTATGGCCCGGAGCTTTTACGATTTTCAGATCGCCATCACCGTGACTTTTGTTTCGGTCCCACGCACGAGGAAGTAATCACCACATTGGCAAGGGCCGAGATTCGAAGTTACCGGCAACTGCCTATGAATCTCTACCAGGTACAGACCAAGTTTCGAGACGAGATTCGTCCCCGCTTTGGCGTGATGCGGTCCCGTGAATTCATCATGAAGGATGCCTACTCTTTCGATCGCGATCCGGCGGGTATGGCACAAAGCTACCAGGCCATGTATGACGCCTATGGCCGCATCTTCGAGCGGCTGGGACTCGCCGCCCAGGCGGTTGAGGCGGACAGCGGCTCGATTGGGGGAAATTTTTCCCACGAGTTTCACGTTCTGGCGGACTCAGGGGAGGATGCCATCGCTTTTTGTTCCGAGTGCGGTTACGCAGCAAACGTTGAGAAGGTAACCATCGCGCCACGATCTGACCGGCGACCTTTGCCCAGTCAGGCAATGGATGAAGTGGCGACGCCCAATCAGCACACCATCTCGGATCTCAGTGATTTTTTAAAGATCTCGCCTGAGCAGACGATCAAGACGCTTCTGGTTGATGGCTCGGATGGAACACCTGTGGCTCTCATTTTGCGCGGTGATCACGACCTAAACGCCGTAAAGGCCGAAGCGCTCGATGCCGTCGCCAAACCGCTACGTTTTGCCAGCGCAGAAAGCATCAAACAGGCTACCGGCGCATCGGCGGGCTCGATAGGTCCGGTTGGCCTTAAGATTCCGATGTTTGTCGATCACGCGGCCGGCGAACTCGCGGATTTTGTTTGCGGCGCCAATCGGGAGGATGTTCATCTTACGGGCGTGAATTGGGGTCGTGACCTACCCGAACCGGAATCTTTCGACCTACGGCAGGCCGGCGAGGGTGACCCCTGCCCCAATGATCCCGATCGATCGATCAGCGTGCGCCGCGGTATCGAGGTTGGGCATGTATTTCAACTGGGCACGAAATACAGCGAGGCACTGGATGCACATTTTCTGGATCCTGAAGGTCGCAGCCAGCCTTTTTACATGGGCTGTTACGGAATCGGCATCACACGAATTGTTGCGGCAGCGATAGAACAAAGTCATGACGACCGTGGAATCATCTGGCCTGGGCCGCTTGCCCCTTTTGACGTATGTATCGTACCGATCGGCCTGAAAAAATCGGAAAAGGTAGCGCAGGCTGTAGATGCGCTTTACAGCGATCTTCAGTCAGCCGGCTTCGAGGTCCTGCTGGATGATCGGGACGAGCGCCCGGGGGTGATGTTCTCCGAAATGGATCTGATCGGAATACCACATCGCATCGTGGTTGGGGAGCGAGGCCTGGAAAAAGGCAACGTCGAGTATCGACATCGAGCCGAAACCGAATCCACCGATTACCCGCTAAACGAACTGGTAGCGACCCTAAAAACCCTCAGTTCCTTGTAGCAATCGATTCCGGTCTGCTTGATCGCGATGCCTTTTACTCCAACGAGATCGTGCAGGCCGTGCCGGGGCGAATCAACGTGTCACTGGCAAACTCGACGGCGATCGAATAGCGCGGCACCTGACCCGATTCGAGCAAAGGCTCCAGCCCGATCCGCGTGGCTAGCCCCTTGAATCGCCGATCGCCCACTGAGACGACGACCGCAACCCCTGCACCGTAGGCCTGCAGCGTTTCTGAGTCAATAAAGGTTTTCGCCAGGTAGCGCCCCCTTTCGGCAAGGGTAATCATGGGCGGGTCATCCGCCTCGTGATTCACAAACTGGCCCAGCGTGAATCCTGAATCGACCACCCAGGCATCAAACGGGGCGCGCAAGCGCGCAAGCTCCAGACGGTAACGCGCATGTTGCAGCTCAAGCTCTGCATCCTTCAGGGCATACTCTCGTCGGGAAAGTTCTATCTCGACCTGCTGGAGTTGCACGCCGGACAGTGCGCCTTCGTCGTAAAGCGTGCGCTCGCGATCCAATACGCTCATCTGCTCTTCCAGTTGTGCCTGGGCGATATCCGCAATATTGGTCGCCTTATCGAGGGCAATTTTCAGTACCGTCGTCTCCAGAGCCACCATACTCTCACCGGACGGGATGGCATCACCTACCTGAACCATCGCTTCCGCCACGTGGCCAGAAATTCCAAATCCAAGCGATACCCGGCGGTTCCAATCCACCGTACCGTCGAGGCCCTGCGCGCAAACCGACATCGAGAAAAAAGCGAGCGCTGAGACCAGGCCTGCTCGACAAATACCTATCATGTTCTTAGTTCTCCTGAAGCATAGGGGTCGGCTCGGCGCGCAGCGCGTCCAGGCGAACCCACAGAAGGGCTTGCTGAAACTCCACTTGGCTCATCTCTAACATCGCTTCAGCTGCAGCTGCCTGAGCATCCCCGAAATCCGTCTGCATCTCCATCTCATACATCGCACGGCTACGGTCCTGATAATAGCCACGATACGTCTGCTGCGCCTTTGCCGCTGCAATCTCTGATCGACCGACCTGTAGATCGGTGAGAAGACCCAGCACTTCTTCGCGAACCGCAAATTCCGCTGCGAAAAGCTCTGCTCTTTTTTGGAAGACCACGTTCTCAGCGAGGGCGACTTCCGTATCGCGACGGGCGGTCCCATTCAGGATGGGCGCAATGAATTTAAGGTTTGCCCGATAGCGGTCACGGCTCGCAAAGGAAGCGTCGTAATACTCTCGCGCCTCAAACTCAAAACTGAGTACCGGGGAGTTCACCTTACGCGCCACCTCGACTTTTGCCTCGGCCGCCGCAAGATCCCGACGACGGGCTTCCACCACTGGAGAGCGGGCGAGAACTTGTTCCACCGCCTCGGTATATTCGGGGATATCCCGCTCCAGGTAAGTCGATAAATCCGGCCGTTGCAATTCAACAGACAGTTCACCCGGCCGGCCCAGAGCAAGAGCCAATTCGTGCCGGCGTTGCCGACGCTCGAGATCTGCACGGTGTCGTAGAGCGTAACTTTTGCGGTACAGGACTTCCTTTTCGGCCACTTCAAGATCTGAGTGTTCCTGGAACCGATCGCGCCGCTCTTCCATTCGAGAATATCGGAAGTAATCCAAAGCCATTTTTTCATTACGCATCTGATAATTCTGATCCGCAAGGATGACCGCAAAGAAATGCCGCATCACATCGACTATCTGCCGATCCCGCTGGGCCAGGAG
>RGTL01000163.1 GCA_010025385.1 Gammaproteobacteria bacterium
AGTGGCAATATCTACGCCGACCTTGAGCTGCCTATGACCGGCAATCTGAAGCTCGTTGGGAACCTCACGGTGTCTTTCAGCGATGAATATGCGGTGCAAGGGGCTCTTGAACCTTCGCTCGTGCAGGATTCCTGGACCAAGGTTGCGGGCCGCATTGGTGTTGCATCCATGGATGACCGCTGGAGTCTTGTGTTGTTGGGCAGAAACCTGACCGATGAAAAAGTCTGGGCAGGCGGCCAGCCGCTATTCGGTTACGACATGGTGTATCCCACTATGCCACGAACGGTTTCTGTTCAAGGGACATTCCGGTTCTAAACACGTCGACAACAGCGCAAGGGGCCGCTACGTGCGGCCTTTTCTTTGATTGTCTGCCAGCTAACTTCGCCAAGGATTGACGATGGATTTTCAACTTTCCGAAGAGCAGTCCCTGCTCATCGATGGCTTCCGAAAGTTTCTTCAGCGGGATGCTAAGCCGTTGGCGGAACGATATCGGGATCAGTTGATACCGGTTGAGGAAATGCAACGCGTCCAGCGGGCGATGGCCGATTTTGGCGTGGGTGCGGGCGTGATTGAAGAGCAGTTTGGCGGTATGGGGGTCGATGCTGTTACCGCTGGGTTACTCCAATTTGAACTCTCTCGAATATCACCCGACATTGCAGTGACCTCTCTGATTCAAAATATTGTCGGTAAGCTTATGCGCTACATGCCAGAGCCGCTGCGAGAGCGCTACCTAGAGGATGTCTTGGCGGTGAATCGATTCGGCTGCGTCGGTATGTCTGAGCCCGACGCCGGATCGCAGGTGACCGCTGTGCGTTGCCGCGCCGTTGAGGATGGCAATGACTATGTGATCAACGGCGAGAAGCTGTGGATATCTAACGGCGGGTATTCGGATTTCATGTTTTTATTGGCGCGATTTAATGATGATCCGGTAGGCGGGTTGGGCCTGATTTTGGTTGAGCGTAAAGACGGCTATGAGACCAGTGACATCGAAAAAATGGGTCTTAACAGCCAGTCCACTGCTCAGGTTAGCTTGCAGGATGTCCGCGTGCCTATGACAAACTTGATGGTGCCTCCTGGTGACGCGATGAAGACGCTCTTTGTTTCACTGGCCGGATCCCGACCTCTGGTTAGTTTAATGGCGCTGGGTGTCGCTCAAGCGGCACTGGATGAGTCCGTAAGTTACGCTCAGGACCGGACGCAGTTTGGCAAGCCGATCGCCGGGCATCAGCTGATTTCGGCGAAGATTGGAGAGATGGCCACCAAAATTGAGGCGGGCAAGTTACTGGCGTTAAAAGCGTTATCGCAGGTCGATCGAGGCGAGCGATCGGATCTAAGCGCCGCCATGTCAAAGTGGTTTGGCACACAAGTGGCTTGCGAGGTTGTAGGTGAGGCACTACAGATCCACGGTGGCAACGGAATTACCAAGGAGTATCCCGTAGAGTACATGTATCGGGCGGTGCGCCCATTTATGGTGACCGAGGGGACCAATGAAATTCAAAAACTTTCCATTGGTCGTGCGCTCACGGGTATCGACGCCTTCGGGTGAGTTATGCCTGGGTTAACAGAAACTCAAGCAATGATGGTGGCCACTGCAGAGGCGGTGGCGCAGCGCTTTGGGCCCGAGTATTGGCGCGAACACGATGAAAACGAAGCCTACCCCGAGGCCTTTGTTTCGGCGTTAGGTGAGCATGGTTTTTTTGGCGTAACGGTTCCCGAGGCGTTGGGAGGCAGCGGACAAGGGTTGTCAGAGCTGGTGTTGGTGATGGAGGCACTGTGTCGCGGCGGCGGGGGTGGCGGTCCCGCACTGGGTTACTTGTTTGGCCTGCTCGGGACCATGACGCTCGCTCATGCCGCGGCATCCGAGGACCAGTTAGCGTGCCTCCGTGCTTTGGCAAGTGGTGAGAAGCTCTGTGCCTTTGCGCTCTCTGAACCTGACGCAGGCACCAACTCCTTCAATATGAGCACCACCGCGATCGAGCGCGAGGATGACTTTGTTATCAACGGTGCAAAATGGTTTATCACTAATCTACAGCACAGCCAAAGCTTGCTACTGGTTGCTCAAACCCAGCGGGAGGGTAGCAACGAATCCTGCGGTCTTAGCCTGTTCATGGTTGATCTGCCCAACGAGTCGCTAACCTTCACGCCAACTCCCAAGCACGGGTTTAACTATTACAAATCTAACCAGCTGTTCATCGATAACCTGGTGGTGCCCAAGACCGCTGTGATCGGAGAGGTCGGCAAGGGCTTTGCCAGTTTGGCGCCCACACTCAATGCAGAGCGGCTACTCGTCGCCGCAGGAGCAGTGGGCACTGCGCGATTGGCGTTGCAGTCGGCGGTAGGCTACGCAAAGGAGCGCACGGTTTTTCGCGTGCCGATAGGAACACATCAAGCAATACAGCATCCGCTTGCCGCGGCCCACGCCAATCTTGAGGCGGCGTGGTTGATGATTGCCGAAGCTGCGGCACTGGACGATTCGGGCACCAACCCGGAGCGCGCCGCAGGTATGGCCAACATGGCGAAATATGTTGCGGTGGAGGCAGCGATCGAGGCGTGCTACCAGTCTCTGCAGGCTTACGGCGGCGCGGGTTATGCCCGGGAGTACCATCAAGAGCGCTGGTGGCGTGAGGTACAACTTTTTCGACTAGCACCGCTGACGCAGCAGATGACGCTGAACTTTATTGGTCAGCACGTACTAGGGCTGCCCAAATCCTACTAGAGAAATAAAAAGACAAGAGAGTCGACTATGGTTCAAGAAGCACGACGCATGCAGGGCTACGGTTCTGACTTTATTAAAGAAATGTTCGCTGCCGCCAAGAATCCCGACATGATTTCATTCGCCGGGGGAGCGCCCGCGCCTGAGCTTTACGCCTTGGAGGCCTTTCGCGCGGCATCTGACAAAGCTTTTGAAGTCCATCAGCGAACGATCATGGCCTACGATGGCGCCTACGGCGTTGCGGCATTGCGTGAATTCATTGCCTCCCAGTGGATGCCGCGCACGGGCGTGAACATCACGCCGGATGACCTGCTCGTCCTCAGCGGCTCGCAGCAGGGCATCGACTATGCGGCCCGACTCTACCTCGATGAAGGCGATACGGTCATTGTTGAACATCCGTCTTACTTGGGAGCGCTCAACACCTTCAGCGCCCTGCGCGCCAATTATGTGTCGGTTGATACCGATGCTGACGGTATGCGCATGGACGCACTCGAGGAGGCACTGATTGCCAACCCGCAGGCAAAATTAATCTACACCGTGCCCGATTTTCAGAACCCGACAGGCATCACATTGGCCGAGGACCGTCGCCGCAAAATGGTAGAGCTGGCGGAGCAATACGACGTGATGATCATTGAGGATAGCCCGTATTACGAAATTCGCTTTGAGGGGGACTTTATCCACGCGATTAAAAGTTTTGATAGCGCAGATCGCGTCATTTATCTGGGCTCTTTTTCAAAAACGCTGTGCCCCGGTATTCGCTTGGGTTGGGTGGTGGCGAGCAAGGCTGTTATTGAGCGTTATCGCGTACTCAAGGAAGCCACCGATTTTCAGGCGGGTACGGTTGCCCAATATCAGGCCGCCACGTTTTTGGCGGATTACAGTCTAGATGAGCACTTAAAAACCTCCCGGGATGTATATCGTGGCAGACGGGACGCCGCGCTGGCGGCTATCAAAGAAACGTTTCCAGAGGATGTGACCTATACACGACCCGAGGGTGGCTACTTTATTTGGGTCGAGGCCCCGGGGATCAACGCCACAGAGATGGTGGTGTATGCGATGAACGAGATCGGTGTGGCCTATGTGCCGGGGGAGTCGTTCTACGCAAGTGAGCCGCGGGTAGATACCCTCAGGCTAAGCTATTCTCAAATGACAGAAGACAAAATCGGAGAGGGCATCGGCCGTCTCGGAAGACTTTTGAAAGAGGCAAGACCCTGACGTCGACACAATAAAAAGAGTGGCGCGAACATGACCAAGCTAACCCAGAGCTATTACTGCGGCGCATCGCAGTCGCAAATTATTTACGAAACGATCGGTAACTATTTCGATGGTACCTGTGCGGCCAATCCCGAGGTGGAGGCCTTGGTGGTGCGCCATCAGAACGTTCGTTGGTCGTACCAGCAACTTCAGGAGCAGGTAAATAGCCTGGCTACTGGTCTGTTGGCGCTGGGCGTTCAAGTGGGGGATCGCGTGGGGATATGGGGTCCGAATAGCGCCGAGTGGGTGATGGTGCAGCTGGCTACCGCCAAGATCGGCGCCATTATGGTGTGCATCAACCCCGCGTATCGCACCTACGAACTGGAATACGCGCTCAATAAAGTTGAGTGCGACACCATCATCACTGCGGAGCAGTTCAAAA
>RGTL01000164.1 GCA_010025385.1 Gammaproteobacteria bacterium
TGCCCAAAGCCCATCAGGCGGAAGCGATCCTCCGGATCCTGCGCCTTTTTGACGTACTTCTGGATCCGGTCTTTGGTGCCGATTTCATTCAGCATATTCAGGACCGCCTCGTTGGCACCGCCGTGTGCCGGACCCCAAAGCGAGGCGATTCCAGCCGCTACGCAGGCAAACGGGTTAGCGTCTGAGGAGCCGGCGAGGCGTACCGTTGATGTCGATGCGTTCTGCTCATGATCGGCATGCAGGATCAGGATCCGGTCGATCGCGCGCGCGAGAACCGGATTGACGTCGAAGTCCTCTGTAGGCACCGCAAACATCAGTCGCAGAAGGTTCTCCGAGTAGGTGAGATTGTTCAGCGGCTGCATGAACGGCTGGCCAAGGGAGTACTTATAGGCGTAAGCGCCGATGGTGGGCATCTTGGCAATCAGTCGATGCGCCGCAATCATTCGCTGAATCGGGTCGTTAATATCGGTGCTGTCGTGATAGAAGGCCGAAAGCGCGCCGACCACACCAACCATGACCGCCATCGGATGGGCGCTTCGCATAAAGCCGCTGTAAAACCGCACCAGCTGCTCATGCAGCATGGTGTGGCGGGTGATGTCGGTATCGAAATGTTCTTTTTCTTCAGGCGAGGGCAGTTCACCGTGGAGCAGCAGGTAGCAGACATCCATAAAGTCGGTGTTCTTGGCGAGCTCCGCAATGGCATATCCGCGATGCAGTAAAATGCCTTCCTCTCCGTCGATGTAGGTGATCTCGGAGGAGCAGGAGGCGGTCGAGGTAAAGCCCGGGTCGTAGGTGAAGGCGCCGGTTTGGGCATACAGTTTGCGGATGTCGATCACTTTCGGGCCGACCGAACCGTGCAGGGTGGGCAGTTCCCACGACTCGCCGGTTTCGTTATCGGTCAGAGTGAATGAGTGACGAACGGCTCGCGCCACGTTGTCTTGCTTTTGCTGACTTGCTTGGGACATACCGACTACCTCACCTCTCCCAATTTGGAGTATTGGGCTTAGTTAATGACGGGGAAAAGAGTTACAGGCTCTACGTCGAATCAAGACGGGTTAGCAGTCTTGATCAGACTTGGAGTTTAAAAGACCCGCGCATTGTAGTCACGTCCCGACGGTTTTTTGCGGTGTTTTTAAGCATTTTTTAAGTACGGGTGTCTTTTTGAACCGCGTCGATCGCTGCGTTTGGCCACACAAAAAATAATGAATAAAAAGACAACAGGCGATCCGTTTGCCGTCACTACCCCAAGCGCCGGTGAGATCCATGGGCTTCGCTGGGGAGATAGAGAGGCCCCGGCGGTACTGGCACTTCATGGCTGGCTCGATAACGCGCAAAGCTTCGCTCCGATGGCACTCTTTCTGGAAGACGTTCAGATCCTGGCTCTTGATTTACCGGGGCACGGCCACTCCCAGCACCGCCCGGTGGGCGCTCGCTATCACCTTTTGGATTATCTGCCGGCCGTCACTGAGGCGGCAGATGCGCTGGGTCTTGCCGAGATGGTTTTAATGGGCCACTCGTTGGGCGGCGCCATTGCTGGATTACTGGCCTCGACCGTGCCCGAGCGGATCCACGCACTGATTCTTCTGGAGGCTATCGGCCCACTTTCCGAGCCTGAAGAAAAAGCCCCCGGTCGGCTTCGCGATTCCCTGCTCGCCCACGCCAACGCCTACGGTAAAGCGCCGCGGCCAATTGCCGATCTTGAGGCGTTGATTAAGCTTCGGGCAGACGTGGGCGACATGAGTGAGGCCGCTGCACAGCTTTTGATTACGCGCAATGTGGTGCCGAGTGAGGGAGGCTACCAGTGGCGAAGCGATCCGCGACTGAAATTACCCTCGCCGCTTTATTTTTCAGAAGCTCAGGTGCTTGAGTACCTTAAAGCGATTACGGTTCCTACCGCTATTCTGCTCGCGAGCAACGGCCTGCCGGCTGAGCGCGAGCATCTTAAGCCTCGGCTCGCCTGCATCCCCTCGGCTGAGGTGCAGTGGTTTGAGGGCGCCCATCATGCGCATATGGATTCGCCCGAGCCCATCGCAGAAGCGGTTCGCCAGTTTCTTAGCGCGCAGGGGCTTTGCGTCTAGCTGCTGGGTTGACCCTCAAAAATACTTTCCAGCAGTTGATGCTGAATCTCGATACCGATGGCCTGCGAGGCGCGCGGATCGTTATGCAGGATCACAACCACCCAGATATCCCCTGATCGGTCGATTGCATAGCCGGCGAGCGCTCGAACATTTTTCAATAATCCGGTCTTCAGCCGAAGACGTCCGGGCTCGGTAATGTTGTGAAAGCGTTTTCTTAACGAGCCGTCTACCGTTGCAATGGGCAGCGAGCCAAGAAACTCCGGCCAGTAGGGCATCGCGACTGCGGATTCGAGCAGGTTTGCCAATCCCTCGGCGGTCAAGCGGGCCTCTCGCGAAAGCCCCGCGCCATTGTCGATGTGGAGCTGCGGCATTGTGATGCTGTTTTCGGCGAGCCAGGCCTTGATAAGGCGCTCGGCTTGCGCCGGCGTTGCGGAGGTTGCGCCGGCCTCGCTGGCAATGCTGAGCAGCAGGTTTCGTGCCATCACGTTATTGCTGAACTTATTGATGTAGCGAATGACTTCCGTCAGCGTGGTCGACTCGAGCTGCGCAAGCGTTCTTGTGTTGGAAGGGCTGGGGCCGTAGCGCCAGTCACCGGCCAGGGTGCCACCGAGCTGCTGCCAAAGCCCCGCGAAGACACCGTACACATATGGTCCGTGCGGTAACAGGGTACGGCTGTACGAGCTTGCACCACATCCGCGTGGAAAGAAACCGCCAACCGTCAACGTGGAATCCTTTTTGCCCCGCTGAAGATTCAGGGTGATGCGACGGCCTTTGGTCGTGCAGTCATCATTATTGAGCGTGACCGCGTTATTGATCTTCAGCGTCGTGGTCGGCGGATCCACAGAGATGCGGACGCCTTGCGGCTCAGCGTCTACGGTGATGACCGTAGCGCCAAAATTGACGAGCAGCGCGTTGGGAGAGGTGTTGTACGTGCGCGTGGCTTTGCCATCAATGGCGGGCGTCTCGATTGCGCCGCGGTTAAACAGCGTATCGTCAATGATCACATCGCCTCGAATGTGTGCGATCCCGGCATCGCGTAATTTTTTGGCCAGCAGCCAGAAGCGCTCGATCACCAGCCAGGGGTCCCCCCCGCCGCGCAGGATGAGATCGCCTTCGAGCGTATTGCCGACAATCCGACCATTGGTGAGCGCATCCGTGCGCCACTGAAACTGCGGTCCCAGCAGCTGCAGCGCCGCCGCGGTGGTGACCACCTTCATGGCCGACGCCGGGTTTCGCGGAACACTCGCGTTATGATGAATCTCGCTTTTTTCGGAGCCCACGCGGCGCATCACCACGCTTAAGTTGTCCGGCGAAAGTGCACCGGAGCGCAGCACTTGCTCGACGCTATCGGGTAACCCACTCGCTGCAGCAAGGCTTACCGACAGCATGCTGATTGCAGCCAATAAACCGGTAACTTTAAGGAAAGAGGTAATCGCAAATCTCCTGAAACGACATCGCTTGTTGCGTTATTACACAGGCAGACCGAGCATGGATGTAGTGTATGTTCTTTGTCATCAGTGAGGGGCAGGATCACGTCATGGAGCGAATGAGGTTGCTATAATCCCGCGCCCGCACCGCCGTTCTTATTACGTCTTATGGCATCCAAAAGTATTTTCCGCGTCATCTTTCACAATCAGGGAAACATCTATGAGGTGTACGCCCATGAAGTCACTCAAGGCGCCATGTACGCGTTTGTGGAGGTCGCCGATATTATGTTCGGCGAGCGCTCGAAAGTGGTTGTTGATCCCTCCGACGAAAAGCTCAAAAGCGAATTTGCCGGCGTGAAGCGCACTTATATTCCCCTGCATGCGATCGTGCGCATCGACGAGGTCGATAAAGAGGGTCAGGCCAAGATCATGCCGGCGGGAGACGCCAAGACGGGAAACGTCTCGCCGTTTCCGATGCCGCTAAAGCCCCCGGCGAAAGACTGATTTCTCCCTTAAGCCGCACTCGCGGTGTGTTCATCAAGGGTAGCGCCCGGGCATTTCACTCCGGTGCCGCCGAGCCCGCAGTAGCCGCCGGGATTTTTCGCCAGATACTGCTGATGGTATTCCTCGGCGTAAAAGAATTCGCCCGCCGGCGCGAGTTCAGTGGTGATTCGCTCCAAGCCCGCGGCGTCGAGTTCGCTCTGAAAGCGCGCCATGAGGTGCTTTGCGGTTTTTTCCTGCGCATCGTCTAAGGTGTAAATCGCAGAGCGGTACTGCGTGCCGATGTCGTTGCCCTGACGCATGCCCTGCGTAG
>RGTL01000165.1 GCA_010025385.1 Gammaproteobacteria bacterium
CAATGATTTCGCATAGCAGGGTCAGCGCCGTGATCCGTGGAAAACTTGAACGGTAGACTAATCGTACCTCGCGATAGGCATCAGGTATATCGACTTCTCGCAGCACTACCCCCTCAACGGCGAGACGCCCCCCGTGGACGGACAGAGCCGGCACGAGGGTAACGCCAAGACCCATACCGACCAGCTGTACGAGCGTATCGAGACTGGATGCATTGAGGCGAGGACCGGTCTCTTGCAAGCCGCGACGGGCGACGCGACAGGCGCTGGTGACTTGCTCCGTTAGGCAATGCTCTTGTGATAGCAAGAGAATGCGCTCGTCTTTCAGATCATCGAGCGTGATGTCGTCTTTATCGTAAAGGGGATGGTTGCGAGGATGTGCGAGCCAGAAGGGCTCGCGAAAAATGCGGATCTCTTTAAGGTCATCAGTCGGGGGCGCCGTCGCTAAAAGCGCACCGTCGATCTGATGATCGTTAAGCTGACCGAGTAATTGATCGGTGGTTGCCTCAGTGAGCTCCAGAGAGAGTTCGGGATGCGCTTTCGTTAAGCGAATCATGAATAAGGGCACGAGATAGGGGCTCAGCGTGTGGATCGCCCCGATGCGAAGCGCGCCGGCAAGAGGATCCTTCTGCTCTCTGCTGATGGAGCGGATCGCTTGGGCTTGCTCGAGGATCTGTCGCGCGTGCGTGACCACTCGCTGACCTACCGGTGTCACATGCACGCTTCGGTTGGTGCGCTCGAAAAGAACCAGGCCCAGCTCCTCCTCCAGTTTATGAATCTGACCGGATAGGGTCGGCTGACTGACGAAACAGCGCGCCGCTGCCTTGCCGAAATGCAGGGTTTCACTCACCGAAATAAGGTATTTAAGGTCTCTGAGGTTCATTTCCAATAATCGGAAAAACCGATTAATTTGATAATAACAAACGATTATACATATTGTTTGCCAAACCCTATAGTGCGCGTCCCGGTAGAAATGAGCCGGGAAATTGTGAATCACAACTTTTATTTGATGGAGGCCATCATGTCTTTGAAAAACTCCAAAACGGAGCAGAACCTGAAGGACGCCTTCGCTGGCGAATCTCAGGCAAACCGTCGTTACCTCTACTTCGCTGCTAAGGCAGATGTCGAAGGCTACAACGATGTAGCGGCCGTGTTCCGCTCAACAGCGGAAGGTGAAACGGGCCATGCCCACGGACACCTCGAGTACCTCGAGGAGACCGGCGACCCCGCAACCGGCCTGCCCATTGGCGGCACCTCTGACAACCTCAAAGCCGCAGTCGCTGGCGAGACCCACGAGTACACCGACATGTACCCGGGCATGGCTAAGACCGCACGCGATGAAGGTTTCGACGAGATCGCCGATTGGTTCGAGACCCTTGGAAAAGCCGAACGCTCGCACGCTAACCGCTTCCAGAAAGCCCTAGATTCGCTGGACGGCTAAGAGCAAAAAAAATGGACGATACGGGAAGCGCATGAGCGCTTCCCGTCAGTCTTTAAATCTAACTACGGATTAAGAAAATGGAAGGTAGCCTGCAAGCCCCCACCCGCCACCCAATCGATTGGCAGAGTGCGGATTTCAAGGACGAGTCAAAGCTCTTCGCGGAGCTCGAGCGCGTGTTTGATCTATGCCATGGCTGTCGCCGGTGTGTGTCGCTCTGCGACAGCTTTCCGACACTGTTCGATCTGGTTGATGAATCAGAGACCATGGAAGTCGATGGCGTAGCGAAGGCAGACTATTGGAAAGTAGTTGACCAGTGCTATCTGTGTGACCTTTGTTACATGACCAAATGCCCCTATGTACCGCCGCATGAGTGGAATATTGATTTTCCTCACTTGATGCTTCGTGCCAAGGCGGTGCGGTTCGACAAAGAGGGCGCCTCAGCACGCGACAAGTTGTTAAGTAGCACCGATGCGGTCGGGAAAGTTGCTGGCCTGCCCGGGATTTCAGTGGTCGTTAACGCGTCCAACCGATCCAAGCCCATCCGCAAAGTGCTGCAGAAGGTAGCGGGGATTCACGCCGACGCCAAGGTTCCGCCGTACGAGTCCAAACCCCTGCGCAAACAAATCTCAAATTCAGGATCCGTCACGGGCGAAGTGACTCCCGGAAAGAAAACCTCCGGAAAGGTTGCTTTGTTCGCCACGTGTTATGTGAACCGAAACGAGCCAGGACTGGGTCAGGACCTCGTTGCCGTGCTGGAGCATAACGGGATACCCGTAACCACGGCCGAGAAAGAACGCTGCTGCGGCATGCCGAAGCTCGAGTTGGGCGATCTTAAATCGGTGCAAAAAGCAAAAGAAGAAAATATTCCGCAGCTTGCCAAACGCGTTGATGAGGGTTGGGATCTGATTGCGCTGGTGCCTTCGTGTGCGCTGATGTTCAAGCAGGAATTGCCGCTGTTGTTCCCGGATGATCCCGAGGTACGCAAAGTCGCCGATGCCTTTTATGACCCGTTTGAGTATCTCATGCTGCGTCATAGCGAAGGCCTTCTCAACACCGACTTTCCGGTGAGTCTGGGGTCTGTGGTGTATCACGCATCGTGCCATCAGCGCGTGCAAAACGTGGGGCCCAAAACACGAGACCTGTTAGGCCTCATACCGGGTACGGCAGTCACCATGATCGAGCGATGTTCGGGTCATGACGGTACTTACGGGGTGAAAGCAGAGACGTTTGAAAAAGCGATGAAGATCGGTCGGCCGATCGTTAACGCTATAAAGAAAAACAGTCCAGATCATTACGGCAGTGATTGTCCGATTGCGGGTCACCATCTGGCGAACGGTCTGGGCGATAACAGTAAGCCTGAGCACCCGATTACTTTGCTCAGAACTGCATACGGTATTTGAAAATGAAATTTGATGAATTCGACGGAGTCGCTATGAACAAGTTGTCACGTGAAGATCTTTTTTCGCTCGAGAAGTATTCAATTGAGCGACCGGCGTTTCGGACGCGGGTGCTGGAGCACAAGGCGCATCGTCGCGTGGGTATTGGACCTCACGCAACGCTTTATTTTGAGGACGCGCTCACGATGCAGTACCAGATTCAGGAGATGCTCCGCATCGAGAAAATTTTCGAAGCGGATCAGATTCAGGAGGAGCTCGACGCCTATAACCCGCTGATTCCCGACGGACAGAATCTGAAAGCAACCTTTATGCTGGAGTATCCGGATGTGGAGCAGCGAAAGGCTGCGTTATCAAAGCTATTGGGTGTCGAGAAGTCGCTCTGGCTGCAGGTTGGGGATAACGAGCGGGTGTACCCCATTGCCAATGAGGATCTTGAGCGGGAGACGAGCGATAAAACCTCGGCCGTGCATTTTCTGCGTTTCGAATTGACGCCTGAAGATATCGAGGGTTTTGGTAACGGGCGCTCGGTTAAATTCGGCATCGATCATCCGCAATACGACTATGTCACCGAAGTAAACGCCGACGTGAGCGCTGCCCTGGCGCGCGACTTTCAGGC
The DNA here is from genome assembly GCA_010025385.1 of Gammaproteobacteria bacterium. Taxonomy (GTDB): domain Bacteria; phylum Pseudomonadota; class Gammaproteobacteria; order Arenicellales; family UBA868; genus UBA868. Next base: position 3,452 of record RGTL01000165.1, read on the forward strand.
TTAAGTCTGTGGCCGAATGAAATTTTTTAACGTTAGCCACAGCGGTGCGCTTTCGCGGGCGAAAGGGAAGCGTCCCCTGAGAGTGATTGCGGGATTATGTGCTCTTGCTTTGGTTGTTGCGGGGTGTTTGCCGAGCAGTCGATACTACAAGACAGGCGGAAACGATGAGGACTGGCTGATCGATAAGGCTGCGTGCGAGGAGGCATCGGGATACGTGGTCCATTATGAATCCCGTGGAGGACGAACCCCTGGAGCGCGGCAGGCCACTCGCTACGCTGTCGATAAAGACCAATACCTCCAGTGTTTGGCTGAGGCGGGATACAACACAAATACGAAGCGCTAGGCCCTCGAAAAGTCTGAACTGAAAGCATCGCACTCTTAGCGCCTTACCGGGCAAGGTTGGACGGCAATCTCTGCGCTAGACTAGTTGTTTCCAGACAGGTGGCAGGGTGAGGCCCTGCGGTCAAAAGAGGCCGGTACATGATTTCGGAAGAAATCGTCCAGGAGTTCCAGCAGGACGGAGCAGTCGTGCTTCGCGGGCTTTTTAAGCCCTGGGTGCAAGGCGTTCGAGAAGCCATCGAAGAGAACAAGCGCCAGCCCAGTTGGCGAGAGCGGACCTATCGGTCGGAAGACGATCGCTCGAGAGAATTTTTTCAGGACTACTGTGTGTGGTCCTCATTCGCTGGTTATCGCGCGCTCGTGGTGGAATCTCCCATGGCTGAAATCGGCGCCACGCTGATGCAATCGCGCTCGGCGCGTATTTTTCATGACCATGTGCTGGTCAAAGAGCCCGGCAATACCGTCCGCACTCCCTGGCATCAGGATCAACCCTACTATATTGTCGAC
>RGTL01000166.1 GCA_010025385.1 Gammaproteobacteria bacterium
GCAAAACGGCCGTAAGCCCGACTATTGCGATGAGAAATTTCATTCGCATAAATTATACCGGGCTCAAGGGCGGCCACTGATACGCGCCTTTGAAAATTGAAGAAATGGACGAGCGGAGCGATTAGGGTTCTGGACCTAACTCCTGATACCTTTGCGAGAAAGGCCGCCGGGCTAGTCGCGGGAGGATTGCTGGTTACTTACCACCTCAAGAAAAACTTTCCTGCAAATGAACCGACCGCTCCGGCTGAGACAATGCCTAAGGTGTACCACAGGCCATAAAAGGCAGGACTGTCCTCGGTACAGATAAAGGCGTATATGACGACTCCGATCGCTCCTGAGGAAATACCCGCGAGCGCACCGGCAGTCATGGGTTTTGTTACAGCACCACGGCGGAGCAGCACAAGTTGCGTTGTCGTCAATCCGAGAGAGAGTGCCAGGATGGACCCTAAACACTGGATAAATCCGTTTCCTTGGATCATCAGGAGACGCGCGTCACTTGGTGCGGACATCAGTGCCCAAGCCATCAGTCCCGGGAGGATCAGGAGGCCGAGTGCCAGCGGCCAAATATTTTTGCCAATGGTGGTCTCGGGACGCATCAACATGATGCTTAATGGAACAGCGGTCAGCATGACGAACATCGGGACCAATTGTTTAACAGCAACCAGCGGGTAAGCGATCGCTCCCATATAGTCCGCACGCATCGGCGCCCCTGCCTGGTAAAAGACCCATAGTGCGAGCGCGGCGATCGGGAGGCTTACTAAAAGTAGCGTGCCCCAATAGCGCGGACTCACGGATTTGGCATAAAGCCTTGGAGCGGCGCTTAATTGTTCTATAAGAAGATCGGTCTTGTTCATGGTCCATGCCTTGTTTTAATCCGAGAGAAAAGCTCGAAGTTTTTTTAAACCCCGATGAAAGGCAATTCGAGCCGCGTTTTCACTTATCCCAAGTTCTGAAGCGGTTTGTTTCGCATCCTTGCCTTCGATGCCCATGGCGCGAACCACAGCCTCGGTTTGAGGGTTGAGGGTCCGAATACCTTGCTCGAGATCATGTGCCAGTTCCTGCTGGTGGTTTCGAGGATGCGCGAGCGCCTCAATCGCATCTGAGTTCGCCTCAACGTTGGAAGAGCGCTTTTCTTTTCTAACTTGATCAATCACCCGGTAGCGAGCGACCGCATAGATCCAGGGCAGGATGGGCTTGTCGGGCCGCCAGGTATGACGCTTGGCATGAATGGAGGTGAGAATCTCCTGAATCACATCCTCGCGGAGATCGGGTGTCCAATTTGGAGTCATGGTCCTTATCATATTCGTGAGCATGGGCAGAATAGCCTTGAAAAAGTTCTGATAGGCATTGCTGTCGCCTGCTGATGCAGCCCGCATCAGATTCGCAACTTCTTCGTCCTTCAGTCTTCCCAAAAAGCCTCTCCTTATCTCAATCCGATAGTACTGCAGCGAGACGTAGCGTACCTGTCTCAGCAAAATATGCGTAGGTAAGGCTCTTCTTAAAGAAAGATTAAGTCAATATGGCGCTCTTACTCCTGTCGTGATTTATTAAAAAGCAGTCGATCGACGGACCAAAATCCGCCGCCCTGAAGCGTCAGCACAATCAGCGGAAAGATCCAAAACAGGCGCTGGTCGGGTATGAGAGTGGACGGATTGCTGTCGAGTAATGAGCCCAGTGCAATACCATGCCCCGAGACGTCGACGAACGACATGACGAGAATGAATCCCACCATCCCGAGAGCTGCGAAGCGGGTAAAGAGTCCGATGACGATTAACATCGGCAACACGAGCTCAGCATAGCTGCCGGCGATGACGATAGCCCACTCCAGGGTATTCATGGCGGATGGATCATAGCCGACCGTTTCAAAACGGGTGGGTAAGATCTGCGCATAGGCACCAACGGAAGGGGTCCATAAACCGGCAAGCCCATCATCAAATTTGGTGAAGGCAGATTTCCAAAAGAAGGCGAAAAGCGTCACTCCAAAAAGCAGGCGAGCCAGGAGAGGCGATACATCAGCCCCCACTTTCGAAAGCGTGTTGCTCAGAAAAAAGTAGCGATTAGATATCATGACCAGGCGGGGGCTTTTGCTCACATCAGCCTTTCAGGAGAAGAATTCAGACGCATGGAGCCGGCAGATTCAAGGCAGATTTTCATTATTTTTTCGAGGTGTGCTTCGCGCCCTGCGTCGACCATCCACATTGATGCGTCCTTAAGCGTGTGACCCAGTTGAACAAGCTTTAAGAAATGGGACCCCCCTGGCGGGAGCTCTACCTCTTCCACCTGGTCTGCCAGTCTGCGAACAAGCACCGATTCGGCGCAATCAGTGAGTCTTCCTACGGGTTCATCCGACATATTGGCAAGCCAGATGGAATAGATGGGGTAGGGGCTCTCAACAACTTGGACAGAAGGATGAAGAATCAGTGATCGATCAAGTAACTCGTCAACGGGCATTTCGTGAATGAGTCGAGGGTTCAGTGGACGGACGTCTGCTGCGTGCAAAGCAATACGTCTCGCATACTCAAGTCGGGCGACATCACCTAAAAAAGGCACGCCCGCAGCTGGCTTAAATTGATCGATGAAAGCTCCAAATGCCTCGCCGTAGAAAGTCATAACTGGAGACGTGGGAAGGTGGCGGGCAGCAAAACCACTGGCCATTCCTTTGAAGAACGCTTCGCCAACTAGTTTGAACACCACTGGATAGCCATCTTTTAAATTGTTGACAAGGCTCGAGTAGACATTGTTCCGGTAGACCTGGAAGCGCCGTTCACTAACCTCCCCCCTTGGGTTTTGCACGAAAACAGGCGCCTGTGTAATAGAAGGCGCGAGGTGTTCTGCAAAGTTAGATTGCCACACGGTGCGGCTCCCTATTGCTTTTGTCGTTCATGAAGCGCTTCGCTTTCATTGCCTCTGCACGGAGCGTTGCAAAATCTGGCACATCATCATCCCACTCCAATAATGTTGGCACAGGCCCAAATTGCTCTATGGCCGAGCGGTAAAGCGCCCAGACCTCATTGGACACTGCCGTGCTGTGGCTATCGATCAGCAGAATATCTCCGTTGTCATCTTGATCGATGGAGTGCCCGGCTACATGAATTTGTGTGACCGCGTGAGCGGGCAGGCATTTTAGAAATTCGTCAGCACAGAACCTTTGATTAACAGAGCTAACAAATAAATTGTTCACATCAAGAAGCAGTTGGCAGCCTGTTTGCTTTACGACCTCACAGATAAAATCTGACTCACTCATCTCATGATTCGCGAGAGTCACATAAGTCGACGGATTCTCCAGGAGCAGCGGGCGATGAAGCATCTGCTGAACCTCGTCAATGTGATTTACCACGTTCTGGAGGGTGTCCTTGGTATAAGGCAACGGAAGTAAATCGTTAAAAAATAGCCCTCCATGACTGGACCAGGCCAGATGTTCCGAGAAAGCAGCCGGCTCCAGCCAGTCCACCAGTTTCTTCAGCCTGGCAAGATGTGCATGACTGAGTGGTTCGCTGGATCCGATGGAAAGGCCGACACCATGACAGGAAACCGGATAATTCTGCCGCAGACGCTCCATCTGATTGCGTAACGGCCCGCCCTCCACCATGTAATTTTCAGCGTGAATCTCAAACCACCCAAGACCATGAGCCGTTGATATGGCCTCTTCAAAATAGTCAGGCTTGTAACTTAAGCCAACTTGCTCTTCAGGAAGCGCGAAATAATCGTGATGATTTTTGGTTCGCGATAGTGGTGAGACGGTGGGCATAACGAAGTCTTTACTTATTTGTGTAGGGTCAACCATGCCGCGCGCTCGGGCGCGGCATGGTTGTTACGCTGGATGGGCGAGGGCGATTTAGCCGGGTAAATCACGGCCCAGTTCTTCCAGCGAGCCGGCCCGTGGCGTGCCATCTGACATGGCCGGAAGTTCAATAGAAGTGCATGTGCCTTTTGGAACCATGGAAAATGCGTTCCCTTGATAGTCAACCGTAGAACTGCCGGCGCAACTGGTACCCGCTCCCGCTTTACAGTCGTTTTTACCGGCTAACGAGACCCCGTAGCACTTTTCATTTGCTCCGGCGTGAGCCAACGGAGCACTAAGCGCCCCAACAGCGGCCATAGTGGCAGCGGCGATTAACGTTTTATTGAATTTGCTTGGCATATTTTGTTCCTTTTGTGAGGGTATTGATCCTTGACGGCTACCCTTGGGTGATATCCAAAAGACCTCTGTTGTGGGTCCTGTATTTCCGTCACTTTCTCAATACGCATAAAGCCGGGGAAATATTTCAGGTTCCTCAAAAAAAGACGGAA
>RGTL01000167.1 GCA_010025385.1 Gammaproteobacteria bacterium
TGTTGATACGTATCCCTGCCTGATCCGCTTAGCCAGCGCTGCATTTCAAACGAGATAAGAAGGAGCAAACGCGTTTGGGTGCGTCACCGAGGGGTGTACATCGCCCAAGAATGGCCTGATCGGCAGGACGCCTGAGCGCTACGTTAGACTAGCGGCCTGTAAAAAACGTCGCGTATCGGGCGCCAATGAGCCAGTCGTTAATTCGCCAAGAAATCGTTCAGGAATTTCAGGAAGACGGCGCTGTGGTTATCCGTGGTCTTTTCGAGCCGTGGGTGCAGGGCGTTCGTGAAGCCATCGAAGAGAACAAACGCCAGCCTAGTTGGCGACGCTCGGCGCGTATTTTTCATGACCATGTGCTGGTCAAAGAGCCCGGCAATACCGTCCGCACTCCCTGGCATCAGGATCAACCCTACTATATTGTCGACGGTGACCAGTCCGTCAGCTTTTGGCTGCCCTTGGACCCGGTGCCGAAGGAACGCAGCGCTGAATTCGTGGGCGGATCCCATCGTTGGGGCAAAGCGTTTAGACCGAAGCGTTTTGACGGCACAGACTTATATCCGCAAGACCTTTCCGAAACGGTACCGGACATTGATGCCCATCGCGCCGAGCTCAATATCAAATCGTGGTCGACCGAGCCAGGCGATGCCATTGCCTTTCATTTTCGAACGCTGCACGGCGCAGCCGCCAATCCATCGGCGGTCCGACGTCGGGCGACGTCCATTCGATGGGTGGGCGACGATGCGCGCTTTGCTGAACGTCCGGGCAAGACGTCGCCATTTTTTCCGGACCTAAAGTACCGTCACGGCGATCCTTTTCAGGGTGATTTGTTCCCCGTTCTCTTTCCGCGTGATCCGGTGACCACCTGATCAACGGCAGAAACCCCGTTTAGCCCCGGCGTGAGCTCCAACGTGGATGTTGCCATTATTGGCGCCGGCGCGGCAGGGTTGGCTGCCGCTCACGCGCTTGAGCAGTCTGCCCTGAGTTTTGTACTGCTCGAAGCGGATAGCCGGATCGGCGGGAGGGCGCACTCAGAGGATATGCCAGACGGTTCGGTTTTTGATCTGGGCTGTCACTGGCTGCACTCGGCGACCATTAACCCGTTTGTCGAGACAGCGGATCGCCTCGGTGTGGCTTACGTGCGGCCGCCAGGCGATGGTTACGGACCTTCTGATTACTACCAAGGGGGTGTGTTGCTGGGATCTAAAGAGATTGCACGCGGGGTCGATTACATGGCATCGAGGGAGAGAGCCCTGCGTGCCGCCTGGAGCGAGGGGAGAGATCAATCGGTGCTGGAGACAGTGGATCGAGCACATCCCTGGGCAGACTTTGCGGACTATTACGATTCACTCAACACCTCCTCGGACGTTGATCAGATTTCTATTGGTGACATGGTCAGTTACAACGATACCTGGCAAAACTGGCCCGTGACCGGTGGGTATGGGCATCTGGTACAGCGGTGGGGCTGCTCGCTCCCGGTGTCTCTCAATACCAACGTGCAGGCGATCAGCTGGGGCGGGCCAAATGTTCGTGTCGAGACTTCTCGCGGAACGATCATCGCCTCCCGGGTCATCCTGTCTGTATCGACGGGTGTTCTTGCCTCCGGAATGATTCGCTTCACTCCGGATTTGCCGGTCGAAAAACGTGAATCTGTACAGGCGTTGCCCTTAGGAAATTTCAACCGGATCCGCCTGGCCGTTGACTGGCAAGGCGTCCGATCAGAGCTTCCACAGCGCGTTGTAGTGGCGCGCGATGGGGTACCACCCATGCTGTTAAGTCTTCGACCGTATGATCACGATTGCGTGGTGGGGCTAGTGGCCGGGCGTTATGCGGATTGGCTTGAGAAGGCCGGCCCCGCGTCGCTTCGGGAGGCTGCAACGACCGCGCTTTGCGACGTATTTGGAAGTTCGATGCGCGAACGCATAGGGACAGATCGACAAAGTGCGTGGCGCGGTAACCCATTTATTCTCGGCGCGTACTCGACCAGCCAGCCCGGACAATTTCATCAAAGGGCGAAGCTGGCTCAGCCTTTGGCCGAAAGACTTTTCTTTTGTGGAGAGGCCACATCACCAGATGCCTTTTGCACGTGCCACGGCGCGCGCTTAACGGGAGAGCGGGCCGCTGGGGAAGTGTTGGAGTCCCTGGGCTGTTGAGCGTGCGCTTGGAACGTCAACGCGTTTTGGTATGAGCACGCGCTGGACTTCTTTTTTGCGGCCGGTCCGTTCCGTGCCGACGACCGTGTGGAGCGCCCGATCGGCGAGAACATTCCGGCCCAGCTTACGGACGTTTGTAATTTTGCAGATCGGTTTATGGATATTTGGAACCGGTGAGGCCTTTTTCATCGCAGCCGGATTGGGGGTCAGTCCCTGGACGGTACTTGCGCAAGGTGTTTCGCTGCAAACCAACTGGAGCGTTGGGGTATCGACTTTTGTCGTCAGCGTAGCGGTGCTTCTTTTATGGTGGCCGCTTCGAGAACGGCCGGGACTCGGCACCCTGTCGAATGCGGTTGTCATCGCTATCGCCATCGATGTCATGACCCCGGTTTTGAGTGGCTTCGAGAGCGACTGGATTCGACCCGTCTGGGTATTGATTGGTGTGGCGCTAATTGGCTTAGGCAGTGGGCTGTACCTGACGGCAAATCTTGGGCCGGGTCCTCGGGATGGCCTGATGACGGGCATCCAGCGGCGTTCGGGTAAGCCAATCGGCTGGGTTCGTGCAGGTATAGAGATACTGGTACTGGTCGCCGGCTGGTTTTTGGGCGGATCCGTAGGCGTCGGAACCGTGGTCTTTGCGCTGGGCGTCGGTCACTCCGTTGCAGTCTTTTTATCGCTTATGCGCGTCTTCAGTCGACAGCCTGTCCGCTGAAGTATTCCTCGCAACAGCGTCTGAAAGCGAGGGCGCGTTGCGTTTGTCGCAGTGAGGTTGAATGCGCGAGAACGATCGATAGCGGCGCAACCTTTTCTTTAATCGGAATGCATCGAACCCGGCCTCCGTCGTAGGTTTGTCGCGATGCGGGTTGTAAGTTCAGGATGCTGTAGCCTTCCCCGCTTGCCACCAGGCCGCGAATCAGTTCGAAGGACTGGCTCCTGTGGCGGATATTGGGCTGCAGACCCCACTTCGCGAAAAATCCGAGAAAGTAATCTCGACTGTGTGGCAGATCCAAGAGAATAAACGGCTCGTCACGCAAGGATCTCAATGAGATCAATTCGCTTGATGCCAGCGGGTGTTGTTCGGGCAAAAGCACGTGCGGCTGGACCTGGGTTAAAGCGTGCCGCGTGAGCGAAGGGTTCAGATCAATGTCGTAGAGCAGCGCGCACTCGATCCGCCCGGTTAGCAGTAGACGCTCGAGTTCATCCAGCGGACCCTCGGTCACCTGAATGCTTAATTCCGGGTGATGCTCGCGAGCGAGCACAATGAGGCTAGGAAGAAAAAAGGGTGACAAGGTCCAGAAGCACCCAACGGGCAGCACGCCCTCGACCGATACGCCGAGCGCACGTCCGGTGGCCGCGACTTCTTCAGAGTGGGCGAGCAAAGACCGGGCTTGCGCGAGGAAGGCAGTACCGGATGGGGTGAGTGATACGCCTCGAGCATGATGACGGATCAAGAGCTGAAGTCCCAGTGTTTCTTCCAACTGGGTCAAAGACGCGGAAAGAGCCGGTTGGGACATAAAAAGCTCTTTCGCCGCACCGGATATGTTCCGATGCTCAGCGATCGACACAAAATGCCGCAATTGACGTAAAGAGAATGACATAGAAAAAATATATCTAAAAGATATTTTAAATATATTTTACATTGCTTGAGAATTCCGCGAGATTGACTCAAACGGGCCGATGTTAGGCCGGTAGGGGAGAGCCGCCAGCACATGTTGGTGCATTATTTTGAGCTAAATCGGAGAGAGTAATGATCAGAACGGGTGAGCAATATCGCGACTCCATCAAGGATGGTCGACTGGTGTACATGAATGGGGAGAAGGTCAAGGATGTGACACAGCACCCCCAGTTCAAGCCTCTGGTGGATATTCGGGCCCGCATCTACGACATGCAACATGACAAAGCGACTGCTCCGGTCATGACCTACCAGGACGACGCCGGCGAGTCCTGCTCGGTTGGTCTTAAGCTGCCGTTCACTCCGGACGACTGGCAAGCCAAACGTCAAGCAACCGATGCCGTGTTCGAAGACATCGGCGGCGTGGTAACGCGAGTGGGAGACGAAACCGTTGGTGAGATGTGGTCGTTGTTCGATGGTCAGGACGTGCTTAACCA
>RGTL01000168.1 GCA_010025385.1 Gammaproteobacteria bacterium
AGCTGGGCCGAAAACGGATTTCCGGAAAATTTCTCGTTTACTCTGCTCGACTCGAACTGGGATCATTTTGAGCAGATCATGTCTCTCGCTTTGCCCCGTGTGCCGGCGCTCGAACATGCCGGCATCAAGACGCTGCTGAACGGCCCGGAGAGCTTTACGCCAGACGGTAACTTCATTCTGGGTGAAGCACCAGAAGTCGACGGCTTTTTTGTAGGTGCCGGATTCAACGCCTTCGGGATTGCCTCTGCGGGTGGTGCCGGTCAGGCCCTTGCGGAATGGATCGCCGGTAACGAGCCTCCTTACGATCTATGGGCCGTAGATATCCGGCGTTTTGGGCGTCCGCATCAAGACATCGACTGGGTGAGAAAACGCACCTATGAGATGTACGGCAAGCACTACACCATTGCATGGCCTCAGGAAGAGCACGCCTCCGGTCGCCCCTTCCGTCAATCACCGCTTTATGACGTGCTTAAATCGGATGGCGCCTGCTTTGGTGAGAAGCTCGGCTGGGAACGACCCAACTGGTATGCCCCGGCTGGCGTCGAACCGCGCGATGAATACTCTTTCGACGTGCCAAACTGGTTGGCACACAGCGCCGCCGAACATCGAGCGGCGCGCGAAACGGTCGCGCTTTTTGATCAGAGCTCCTTCGCGAAGTTCTCCCTGCAAGGTGCGGACAGCGTCAAGGCGCTTGAATGGATTTGTGCCAACCGTATGGATCGACCGGTGGGCTCGGTGATCTACACCCAGCTATTAAACAACCGGGGCGGTATCGAAAGCGATTTGACCGTAACACGGGTTGCTGAGGATACGTTTTACATCGTAACCGGTACCGGTTTTATCACCCATGACTTTCACTGGATCCGACGTCACCTCCCGGAAGGCATAGATGTTAGCCTGACAGATGAAACCGATCAGTATGCCGTTCTATCGCTTATGGGTCCCCGTTCCCGCGAGCTGCTGTCTCGCCTGACTGACACGCCACTGGACAACGTCAGCTTGCCTTTTGCGCAAAGCCGAAAAATCTCCATTGCCGGCGTTGATCTTCGAGTCATTCGAATCACGTATGTGGGTGAATTGGGTTTTGAACTACACGTCCGTGTTGCTGATGCGCAAAGAGTGTACGTCGCAATCACAGCAGCTGGCACCGATCTGGGGTTAAAAAACGCAGGCTATCGGGCCATCGAGAGTCTTCGTCTCGAAAAAGGCTATCGAGCCTGGGGCTCTGATCTGACCCCCGATCACACACCGCTTGAGGCCGGTCTTCGCTGGGCCGTAAAACTCAAGAGCGACACCGCATTTATTGGCAAAGAGGCGCTCCAAACGCAGTCCAAAGGTACTCTTAAAAAGCAACTGGCATGCTTCACCGTCGACGATCCCAACGTCACACTAATCGGGCGGGAAACCCTGTACCGAAACGGTGAACGTGTGGGGTGGCTAAGCAGCGCCGGGTTCGGCCACACCGTGGGATGCCCCATAGGACTCGGCTATGTTCGACATAAAGACGGTGTCGATACAGCATTTCTCAAAAGCGGAGAGTATCAGCTTGAAGTGGCCGGCCGGCAGGTGCCGTGCCGCATCCATCTTGAGTCGCTTTATGATCCCACCCATCAACGGGTAAAAAATTGACCCCAGTGCGCCTCGATCCTCAAATGTTGGAAGTGATCGAGAAGCGTAAGGCGCTCGCCCCTGCACTGGAGGTGGATGGGTCGCTTGGCATTGAAGAGATCAGAGCGGTCTATAACCAAGAGCGCTCCTGGTGGAATGCCGTCAAGCCTGAGTTAAGCTCAGTTGAAGACATCGAGATTCAGGGGCCGGTCCGCCCCCTGCCCCTGCGGATCTACCAACCGCTTGATAAGTGCTGTAACGCTACACTGATTTACCTGCATGGGGGTGGCTGGGTCGTCGGCAATCTTGATACCCACGATCGTGTCATGCGGTTGCTTTGCGAATATTCTGGCGCGGCGGTGTTGGGTGTCGACTACGCTCTGTCGCCAGAGTACAGGATGCCGGTCGCTATCGATGAAATTCTGACCGCCTGGCACTGGCTCCACTCAAGCGGCAAAGACTTCGGCCTTCATCCCGAGCGGACCGCCATCGGCGGTGATTCAGCGGGCGCCAATCTCGCGGTATCGGTGTCGCAGACATTGCATCAACGCACCCCCGGCTCTGTAAAAGGTCTGCTTCTTTATTACGGGGCCTTTGGGCTTTCGGCATCCCCCTCCTGGCAAGCCTATGGGACGACGGAATACGAATTTACTTGGGAAGAGATGGCGTTTTATCTTGACAGTTACTTAGGTGATCCATCGAATCGAGACGATCCACGGTATAACGTTTTGCGCGGTGATCTCGCCTGCCTGCCGCCCGCATTTATTGCTGCGGCTCAGTGTGACCCCCTTTGTGATGACTCGTCCGCACTGTATGAGGCAATGCGAACGCACGGCGTAAACGCCGAGCTAAAGATCTATCCTGGGGTGCTGCACGGCTTTATTCATTACAGCCGCATGTTAGATCAAGCAAGCGTGGCCCTGCGTGATGGGGCAAGCGCACTGCGCACACTCGTGCGTTAAGCCGGACTCGCTCGGTCGGCAATAGAGAGAATTCTTTGCATCTCCCGGATCACCGGTTTTTCGATCAGCTTGCCATCAACGACAACGAGCCCCGTGTCGGCCTCTTCGAAGGCGCTAATTACTTTCTTGGCACGGGCAATCTCGTCATCCGATGGCGTAAAGATTCGGTTAAGTTCGGCGATTTGCTTGGGATGAATGGCGCCCTTGCCGCTAAAGCCTAAATCCTTGGCAAGACCGGCCTCGCGACTCATGCCAGACATATCTTCAAGATCCAGGTAAGGCACATCGATCACGTCGATGCCAGCACTGGCCGCCGCATGCACCACACGGGATCGGGCATAGAGCAACGGCTCCCACGCATTTTTGCAGCGAAGATCGGCCGCCATGTCCACCCCACCAAACAACAGCGAGTCGATCCGATCACTCGAGTGCGCAATATCGAATGCGGCTTCAAGGCCTTCATTCATCTCGATGATGATGTGAATCCGGATGTCCTTTTCCGCTTCGGTCAGCAAGTCATCCAGCCATATCACTTCCTCTGGCGACACGACTTTTGGGAGCATTAAGGCCGGCGGTGGACTGTTTGTATCCAGAATCGCTTGCACATCCTTGAGACCCACCGCCGTGCGTAAACAGTTGATCCGCACCATCCGCTCAACGCCGTCATCCGCTTGAGGCTTGGCAAACAGGGCCAGCACATTCTGCCGAGCGACATCTTTATCTTTTGGTGCCACGCCGTCTTCGAGCTCGACACAGACAATATCGGCGCCACTGGCAAGTGCCTTGGGGTAAAGCTCAGGCCGCATCGCCGGCGCGAATATAAAACTACGCCGGGGTCTGACGGCAGGATATTCAGCGAGACTCATATTTGTTCTTTCGCTCAGTAGGACCGTGGTAAGCCAAGCACGTGCTCGCCTACATAGCTCAAGATCAGATTCGTCGAGATCGGCGCCACCTGATAAAGCCGCGTCTCGCGGAACTTACGCTCCACATCATATTCCTCGGCAAAACCAAACCCGCCATGGGTCTGAACGCAAACTTCCGCCGCTGCCCATGATGCTTCCGCAGCTAACATCTTCGCGAGGTTAGCCTCTTCGCCCGGATTCTCACCCGCATCATAAAGACGGATCGCTTCGCGCAAAATCTGCTCGGCGGCACGCATCTGCGCGTAGGCACGGGCAATAGGAAATTGCACACCCTGGTTTTGCCCGATCGGGCGTCCGAATACCGATCGATCAGCCGCGTAGGTCGTGGCTTTTTCGATGAACCATTTTGCGTCGCCAATACATTCCGCCGCAATCAGGATCCGCTCGGCGTTCATGCCGGAGAGAATGTAGCGAAAGCCCTTACCCTCCTCGCCGATCAGGTTTTCAGCGGGCACCGGCATGTCATCAAAAAACACTTCGGTCGTAGCGTGATTCATCATCGTTCGGATCGGACGAATCGTAAGAGACTTTTCCCGTACCTCACGCATGTCCACCAACAAGACCGAGAGCCCCTCGGTCTTTTTCTGCACTTCTTCGCGCGGGGTGGTACGACACAAAAGAATCATCAGGTCGGAATACTGCGAGCGGGACGTCCAGATCTTCTGACCATTGACCACAAAATGGTCTCCCTCGAGGCGGGCCGTCGTTCGCAAAGAGGAGGTATCGGTGCCACTC
>RGTL01000169.1 GCA_010025385.1 Gammaproteobacteria bacterium
GATGGCAAGAATTACCGTCGAGGATTGCCTCGACCACGTTGAGAATCGTTTTGAGCTGGTGCTCGTCGCCGCGCGACGCACGCGACAACTGCACCTTGGTCATGATCCGCTGGTCCCGGAAGATCGCGATAAGAACACCGTCATTGCGCTGCGCGAAATTGCCGAAGGTCTTGTGACCCGCGACATTCTCAAAGAAGCAGAAGTCGACACCCGCCAGGAGCTTGAAGAGGTCTTTGCGCCCGCGGAAGAAGGCAGCCCCAAGACGCTTGAAGAAGAAATCGCCGCGGGCCTGTCGTCCAAGAGCCTTGACGATGATGATGAAGAAGGCGGTGAGATCTCAGCCGACGAGCTTGCCGAACTGGCAGCACTCGCTGATATGATCGAGGCGGCCCCAATGGACGATACACCGGACGCTGAGAACGCAGAGGAAGCCCAGGATGGCGACGACGCCAGCGACGACGACGGGGAGGAAGAAGACCCCACCCGCTGAACCACAGCAGGCGGCCCTCGCCGATGCCGAGGGCCCGCTGCTGATTGGTGACTTACTCGACGTCTTAAGGGAGTACCTGGACGACGAGGAAGTGAACGCGGTTCAGGCCGCCTATGCCTTCGGCGCCGAGGCGCATGACGGCCAACTTCGCCGCAGCGGCGAAGCCTACATTTTTCATCCGCTATCGGTCGCCGCAATCCTTGCGGAGATACGTCTGGATAGCCGCAGCGTGATCGCGGCGCTGCTGCACGACGTTATCGAAGACACCCCCACCGCTCAAGAAGATCTGCAGGCCCGATTTGGGGTCGATGTGGCCCGCCTGGTCGACGGGGTGAGCAAAATCGATCAGATTGAGTTCGATTCGCGCGAGCAGGCCGAGGCCGAGAACTTCCGCAAGATGCTTTTGGCGATGGCCAAAGACATTCGCGTGATTCTGATCAAACTCGCCGATCGTCTGCACAACATGCGTACTCTTGATGCCCTCAAGCCCGAGAAGCGAAAGCGCATCGCCGCACAGACGCTCGATATTTATGCCCCTATCGCCAACCGCCTCGGCATGCGCAACTGGACGCAGGAACTTGAGGATCTAAGTTTTCGCTACCTGTATCCCAAGCGCTATGACGCCATATCAAAAGAGCTCGGCAAGCGCCGCGGCAACCACCGCGCCATCATTGAAAAAACCGTCTCCAAGATAAAAGCCGAACTCTCGGAGATCGGCATTGAGTGCTCCGTGGAGGGTCGCGAAAAAAACATCTACAGCGTCTACCGCAAGATGCGCTCGCGCCGCGTGCCCATGTCTGAGATGCGCGATATCTTTGCCATCCGTGTGATCGTGCGCTCGGTGGACGATTGCTATCGGGTGCTCGGCGTCATTCACAACACCTACAAACCGGTGCCCGGCAAGTTCAAGGATTACATCGCCATCCCAAAGGCCAACGGCTACCAGTCGCTGCATACGCTTTTATTCGGTACCTTCGGCCAAAGCATTGAGGTGCAGATCCGCACCACCGAAATGCATCGCACTGCGGAGACGGGCATCGCCTCGCACTGGCGCTACAAGACCGGCGATAACAAAAACGGCGCCACCACGCCCTCGCACCATTGGCTGATGGATCTTTTGGATACGCAGGAGCAGGCCGGTAACCCGGCCGAGTTTCTCGAGCATCTCAAGATCGATCTGTATCCGGATGAGGTTTATGTATTCACACCGAAAGGCGACATCAAAAAACTGCCCAAAGGCTCGAGCGCGCTGGACTTCGCCTACGCGGTGCACTCGGATATCGGCAATCACTGCATCGGCGCCAAGGTCAACAACGAGCCGGTGCCGCTGCATCACAACGTGTCCAACGGTGATCACATCGAGGTGCTTACTGCCCGCTCGGCAAGCCCCACCCCGCTGTGGCTCAACTACGCCGTCACCGCCAAGGCGCGGGCAGCCATTCGTGACTTTCTTAAGCATCAGCAGGAAGAAGACGCCAGCAAGCTCGGCAAGCAGCTTTTGGAGCGCGCGCTGACCTCCGTGGGATTAAAGACGCGGCTTCGCACCGATCAGAAGATTCAACTGCTCCGCCGTATCGGGCGCGAGGACTGGAACGAGCTTTTGACCGACATCGGCATGGGCCGTCGTCTGCCCATGGTGGTGGCCCGTCAGCTGCTGCCGGATGCGGCGGGCGAGGCGGTGGAGACCAGCGCGCCACTGCCGATTCGCGGGGTGGAGGGCATGAGCGTGTCGTATGCCCGCTGCTGTCGGCCGATTCCGGGTGACGGCATCATTGGTATCTTCTCGCGCGGGCGCGGCATTGTGATTCATCGCCCCACCTGTCCCAATGCTCGCGAGCACAGCAAAAAACCCGACGCGTGGATTGATGTGGAGTGGTCGGATGACATCAAGAGCACCTTCGAGGCAGATATACGCCTTGAGGTGGTGAACCGCCGCGGCGTGTTTGCAACGCTTGCCGCGGTCATTGCCGAAGAGAACTCCAACATCAATCATGTGTTGGTCACCGCCCGCGATGACCGTAATTCGGCGATTCGTTTTACGATTGAAGTCACGGACCGAAAGCACCTGGCGTCGATCATTCGGCGGCTGCGCGCCCGACGGTCGGTGATTCGCGTGTCCAGAACGCGCGGTTAACCCACAGCGACCCACAGCGAAAGGAGCTTTCATGAGCAGCAAGCAAGCCATTCAGAGCGATAACGCCCCGGCGCCGATCGGCCCGTATTCGCAGGCCGTTAAGGTCGGCGACACGATGTATCTGTCCGGCCAGGTCCCGCTTGATCCGGTGACAGGCGAGCTTATTGATGGCGATATCGACGCGATGGCCCGGCGTATTTTTGACAATCTTGCCGCGGTGATGGCGGCAGCGGGCGGCTCGCTTGCCGATATCGTGAAACTCACGATTTATCTTGTGGACCTCAATGATTTTGCAAAGGTCAATGCCGTGATGGCCGAATACTTTCAGGAGCCATACCCTTCGCGCGCAACCGTCGCTATCGCTGGCCTGCCCAAGGGCGCACCGGTTGAGGTGGAGGCGATCGCGCATTTTTAGTTCCGGTTTTCATCGACCCCCCACGCGTTAGCCGATCACGGAATACGGGATGACCGATCCCGCACTGGCCCGTGTCAGCACCTTAAAAGGCGTTGGCCCACAGCTTGAGGCCAAGCTCGAAGCGCTTAGCATCTGCTCGGTGGCGGATCTTCTGTTTCATTTGCCGCTTCGGTATCAGGATCGCACGCAGCTTAAAGCCATCGGTGAGCTTCAGTCCGGCGGCGAGGCCCTGGTGCAAGGGCGCATCGAGGCCAGCGGCGTGCGCTTTGGCCGCCGGCGCAGCCTCATTACGGTGATCTCGGACGATACCGCGCGCCTGACCATGCGCCAGTTTTATTTCAACGCCTCACAGCAGCGCGCCCTCAAGCGCGGCGCCTATCTTCAGTGCTATGGCGAAGTGCGCTCGGGGCCGGCCGGCCTTGAGATGGTGCACCCGGAATATCGCGTGGTCGATTCGCCCGATGCCGTACCAGTAGAGGCCTCACTGACGCCGGTGTATCCCACCACGGAGGGCATTGGCCAAAGCCGCTGGCGCGATCTCACCGGTCAGGCGCTGGATCGTTGCGCGGATGCCATCCCGGAGCTTCTGGGTGACTGGGCAGGCTTTGAGTTCAGCGATCTTTCGCTGGCTGATGCCCTTCGCTTTTTGCATCGGCCGCCATCGGGCGTGGATCTTGATGCCCTTAAATCCGGCACCCATCCCGCGCAGCAGCGTCTGGCCTTTGAAGAACTGCTGGCGAATCATCTGGCGCTTCGCCGCCGCCGCGAACGTCGCGATGCGCTTTCGGCCCGCGCGATCCTGCCTTCCACCGAGCTTTGGCCACGCCTTCGTGAAAGCCTTGGGTTCTCGCTCACAGATGCCCAGACGCGCAGTATTGAAGAGGTGATGAAGGATCTCGCCAAAGCGCAGCCCGCGCTTCGGCTGGTGCAGGGTGACGTCGGCTGCGGCAAGACCATCGTGGCCGCCGCCGCGGTGCTGGCCGCCATCGAGGCCGGTGAGCAGGCGGTGGTGATGGCGCCCACAGAGCTTCTTGCCGAGCAGCATCTGCGCACCTTCAGCGAGTGGTTTGAACCGCTCGGCATTCGGCCGGTATGGCTGAGCGGTCGCATCGGCGCCGCTGAACGGCGCAACGCCTGTAAGCAGCTCGCAAGTGGCGCCGCGCGCGTAGCCATCGGCACCCACGCGCTTT
Source organism: Gammaproteobacteria bacterium (assembly GCA_010025385.1). Lineage (GTDB taxonomy): Bacteria > Pseudomonadota > Gammaproteobacteria > Arenicellales > UBA868 > UBA868. Next base: position 4,230 of record RGTL01000169.1, read on the forward strand.
T
>RGTL01000170.1 GCA_010025385.1 Gammaproteobacteria bacterium
AGAAGGTTCTTAAAAAGCGTGCTGAAATCGTTACTCGGTAGATCGGTATAGGTCACCTGGACTTGCACACCCGGAAACCGATCCCGTAGTTGCTCGATACAGCGATACCAGGCTGTGGCGGATGTACCGCCGTCGGCGGCACCAAAATCGGCAAGCCGAATCGGTTGGTGATCTGAAGGCGGGGCAATCGCGTCGACGGCCTCCAACAGCATCCCTGTTGCGTTATCGATAACGTCTTTGGCGCCTCGGGTTCGCTCGCTGTAGTAGCCCCCGCTTTTCATTGCCATCGTGCGAGCCGTGCGGCCGGATGTTTTGTCTGCGGGCTGGTTCATAGATTGAGACCTGAGGGTTTTGGGCGGTCCTGCCAGCGTCGACTGCAAGACAGGACGTTACCGGTTAAAGCCTGATTTATAGGCAAAAGCCTTAGTTAGGGCACCGAAATTGCGCGACCTTATATTGTTTTTGTGCTTGAGAGTTGCGATACTAATCTTTGCCGGTCTGCATTGTCACCATCCGGCAGACTGCAAGATTTTTACCAACCATTGAGGAGGAATCATGGAGAGACGTGATTTTCTTAGAAAAGCGGGCGCCGGTACGGCGGTAGCCGCGGGGACGCTGGCTGCACCGGCGATCGTGAAGGCGCGAACCGAGATCGCGATGGTCTCGACGTGGCCGCGGGATTTTCCGGGTCTTGGCACTGGCGCGCAGCGCTTTGCCGCTAGCCTGGCGGAGCTATCTGACGGCCGAATGAACGTGACCTACTACGCGGCGGGCGAGCGCGTAAAACCCTTCGACTCGTTTGACGAAGTCGCCTCCGGTAACGCCCAGATGTATCATGCGGCTGACTACTACTGGAAGGGTAAACACCCGGCGTGGGCGTACTTTACGGCTGTGCCGTTCGGTATGGTGCTGGCTGAGATTAATGCCTGGATTCAATTTGGCGGCGGTCAGGAACTGTGGGATGCGTATTCCGGGTCTTGGCGGTGACGTTATGGCGAAACTGGGCGCCTCTCCGGTGTCTCTGCCCGGCGGCCAGATCTACGAGAACCTGATGTCCGGCGCAATCGATGCGACCGAGTGGGTGGGCCCATGGAATGATTACTTCCTGAAGTTCTACGAAGCTGCGAAGTACTACTACTTCCCGGGCATGCACGAGCCTGCCTCCATGCTTGCGGTCGGTATGAACAAGAGCTGGTGGGAGAGTCTGCCAAAGTCTGACCAGGCTTTGATTCGGGCGGCTGCGCACCAGGAGAATGACCGTATGCCAGCTGAATACAACGCCAATAACGGTGCTTATCTTGATAAGTTGATCACCGAGCAGGGTATTCAGGTGCGCGAATTTAACGATGACGTGTACGATGCATTCGGCGAAGCCGCTGAGGCCGTCTTCGAGGAAGTTCGGGCTCACAGTGATCTGGCGAACCGGGTCCACGAGAGTTTTGCAAAATCTCGGGCGGAGGTCGGTCGTTGGATGAACCTTTCCGATCAGCCTTATCTGCGTCAGCGCAACCGAGTGCTGGGCGTTAAGGTCTAGATGGATCTTGTGGGTTAAGAAAGGGCGGGGCAGTATGCCCCGCCCTTTCTCGTTGTGGCTTCGATGCAATTGACCTACTCCTCCACCTCGCCTCGACCCGCTCAGCTCTTACGCTCGCAGAGTTAAGCCGATGACGCAATTCCTTACCCGACTCTTCGCGTGGCTGATGCCGTTGTTCGGCGTTTTTTTTGTTATCCATAACTACCTGATTTTTTGGCAGGGCTGGCCGGGTGGGTTGTCGGTAGTGCAGGGCATGACGGATGCCGGATCGGCCGTTCCATCGGAGATGGCGACACTAGGCTGGAGTCAGCTGATCAGCTGGGCTGTCCTATTGGCGCTCGTCGGGCTTTACTCAGTCAAGCAAGGCCAAAGGTTGCTTCGTGCAGATGCGGACCGTCTGAGCGCGACTGCGGCCTTTATTATCCGAGGCAGTTTTTGGGGCATTGTCCTCATTGGGATCTGCGACGTCATTATTTCGTTCCTACGCGTAGAGGAATTACTGGAGCCAGTACTTGGCGAAACAATCGGCAAAGAGCTGGGCCGACCCATATTCAGAGGGACGTATGTTCACTACCCCCTTCTGTTGATTGGCTTTGCCATCGCGTTTTTTACGAGACGGCTCGGATTCATTTGGTTGACTTTGCTTGTGGTGCTTGCAGAGTTTTCAATCGTTATTAGCCGATTTGTGTACTCTTATGAGCAGGCCTTTCAGGGTGACCTCGTACGTTTCTGGTACGCGGGTCTTTTTCTGTTTGCGAGCGCCTACGCGTTGCTAACGGAAGGGCATGTTCGCGTGGATGTGCTGTATACGAATTTCTCAAGACGGGGTAAAGCCTGGGCCAATACTTTCGGCATCCTGCTGCTGGGGCTCCCCTTATGCTGGATCATTCTCACCACGGGAATGTGGGGAAAGGGCAGCAGCCTGAACAGCCCTCTTATGAGTTTCGAAATTTATCAGCAGGGATTTGGCATGTACGTCAAATATCTGATGGTCGGCTTTTTGGTTATTTTCGCGGTCTCTATGCTTTTTCAGTTCTGCGCGTATTTGTTGAGTAACGTGGCGGACTTATTGGGCGAGCCCTCGGATGAGGAAGAAGACGGAGCGGTCCAAACCGCGGAGCTACCTAAAGAGGCGTGAGCTTGACCTGAGCCTACATCACAACTTCTTATGGAACTTTTCTTCCTCATTATTCTCTTCGTGCTGATGGTCATAGCGCTCAGTTCCGGGTTTCCGGTTGCGTTTGCGCTGCCGGGTTCGGCCATCATCAGTATCGGCCTCGCTGCGTTCTTTGGCTATTTTGTCGAAGGCAACGCCAGCGCTTATTTCATGGAGTCAGGCCCGATTGAGTGGCTCACGGCTGGCGTCACCAATTTCAGAAGCCTCTACTGGGATGTTGAACGAGATACGCTGATTGCGATTCCGCTGTTTATCTTCATGGGGATCATGCTGGAGCGCTCGAAGATTGCAGAAGATCTGCTGGTTACGATGGCGCGGCTATTCGGACCGATCCCGGGTGGTTTAGGGATTTCGGTGGTGTTTGTGGGAACGCTGCTGGCTGCGACGACCGGCATCGTTGGCGCCACGGTTATCGCGATGGGTCTTATCTCACTGCCTGCGATGCTCCGGCACAATTATTCCCGGCCGTTGGCGACCGGCACCATCTGCGCCTCGGGAACCCTTGGGCAGATTATTCCGCCATCCATCGTGCTGATTTTGCTTGCAGACCAGTTATCGAGCGCATCTGTCGTGTCCACAAGCGCGGGCGAGATGTTTATGGGGGCATTTATTCCCGGGCTTGTTTTGGTGGGGCTTTACATGCTCTACATTCTGATCACCGCGCTGATCCGGCCTAAGTCCGCGCCGCCCGTGCCTTACGAGGGGCGATTTGATGTCAAATTTTGGGGAAATGTCGGCTTATCTTTAATACCGCCGCTCGCTCTTATTTTTGCTGTCTTGGGGTCCATCATTCTGGGCATTGCGACGGTAAACCAGGCAGGTTCCATCGGTGCCATCGGCGCGCTGATTATGAGCGGCTATCGGCTCGCAGAAGGTAAACGCGGCGCATTCTTTCCGGCGATCCTTGCGGTGATATCGGTTGCCGTGCTCTTCTTCACCTTGAAGGTTGTGCCGATCAATGTGCGAACGATCGACTCATCCGGCGAAGTGATCGCGGTGGTCGTTGCGAGTCTCGCTGTATTGGGTTTAGCCCTTTCGATTGGGATAAGTCTGTGGCGCGTTCACAAGACTTACGACATTCTCAATGGCGTCATGATCGAGACGGCAAAGACCACGTCAATGGTGTTTATTATCCTGATTGGCGCGGCGATGCTGACGTCAGCCTTCCGAGGCTTCGGTGGGGAGGTGTACGTTAAGGAATTTCTCACGGGAATGCCCGGAGGTTTCTGGACCCAGTTCATTGTGGTGATGGCGGTCATCTTCGTGCTGGGGTTCTTCCTCGATTTCATTGAGATCGCGGTGGTTGTTGTGCCAATCGTGGCACCGATTCTGATGATGGACCCGAGCGCCAACATCACGGCAGTGTGGCTTGGCGTAATGATTGGATTGAACATTCAGACGTCATTCCTGACGCCGCCTTTTGGGTTCGCGCTCTTCTATCTTCGAGGCGTCGCGTCAAAAGTTGTGAAGACGGTGGAGATCTACAAAGG
>RGTL01000018.1 GCA_010025385.1 Gammaproteobacteria bacterium
ATCCGGTTTCCGGCGACAGAACAACGCGACGCCACTGTATCCCGGGCGCTCAGCATCGACGTAGGTCACGCTATATCCCGCCGGCGAAAAAATGGGGTCCGTTCGCTGCGCCGGCTGAGCCCGTGTCTCCTGAAGGCATACAAAATCCGCATCCTGCGCTTGCAGCCATTCGAAGAAACCCTTGCGAGCGGCTGCGCGGATCCCGTTAACGTTTAAGGTTAAGATGCGCATGAGATCAATCTTAGGTGAAGCAACCTCGATGACTTACGACACCGAGAGCGAGCTCGCGTTTCTGGACTTTGCACTTGAAACGGGTGTCCTTCGCTTCGGCGAGTTTACCCTTAAATCCGGAAGAGTCAGCCCGTACTTTTTCAACGCCGGTTTATTCAACAGCGGCAAGACGCTCGCTCGAGCCTGATCCCTTCACACTTTTCGGGCCCGCCTACAAAGGTATACCGCTCGCCGCAACCACAGCGACGGCTCTGTTTGAACGATTTGCCCGCGATGTGCCTTACGCGTTCAACCGAAAAGAAATCAAAGATCATGGTGAAGGCGGCAAACTCGTGGGTGCCCCTCTTCGCGGCAATATCATCATCATCGACGATGTCATTACCGCCGGCACGTCTACCCGAGAGTCCGTTAATCTGATTCAAGAGGCCGGCGCGCAAGCGGTAGCGGTAGTCATCGCCCTCGATCGAGAAGAGGCCGTCAGTGAGTCAGGGGAATCGGCAATCGAGTCGGTCGCTCGCGAATTTGGCCTGCGTGTGCATGCCCTCGCCCGCTTTCATACCCTTCTTGAATTTTTGAAAAACCGCCCGGATCTATCGGGCTTCTTACCCGCACTTGAGGCGTACCAGCAGGCTTACGGCAAAAAGATGGCGCAACAAGTAAACGCCTGATCATGACTCGATAGGCGGGCCATGATCAGGATTGCCTGGACAGTCTAAGCGTCGCGCTTACTCTACCGGTTCGAACTCAAATTTCTGACCGCCGATGGACGCCTCGTACATCAGGCCACCAATCGCAAGCGTAAACACGGCGACGCCGCCCTCATAGGCCGCGGTTGCGGCGGCACCCGCGTCAGCAGCAACCGCTGACGCCTGCGCACTAAATTCCAGCTTCTCCGCCTTGAAACGTTCGAGCGCGTCTTGATCGCCGAAGAAGATAATTTCGGCATAGGCTTGACCCCCAAGCTGAAGACCATAGGTCAATTGCGCAAGTGTGGCGTTACCAATGTGCTTTCCGCCTTCATAAACCTGCCCGGCCCCGTACGCGCCCCCCACGCCTATGGCGCCTTTATAAATCTTTGGGAAGACAACGTATCCGTGCGCTTCGTCCAGGAATTTCTGCATTCCAGGATCTTTCTCGAGAAAAGCGGCAATCGTTTCTTCTACGGCTTGATCATTGGTTTTTTCTTTCTTGTCTGGATTCCAGGCTGCATTCGCCATGAAGAGCGACTGACCGGCGAGTAACACCGCCCCAAACACAGCAACAATTAATTTTTTCATAAAAAACTCCTTTTTTTACGGAACGATTGTCAGGTCCCCGGGATTAGGAAATTCACGGTTTCCTGTTAGATGAGGACTATTTCGATACTATCATTTTCTTCGACAAAGGTTCGTGACAACAACCAGGCGCCGCACGATTCGGTCACCCGGCCCCGTGCGGTTTTTCAATGCGCTTCGACCAGCCGGTAAAAAGTGGAAAAATTACCCTCAGCCTGACGAAAAAGATCCTCGAAATAATCCGTTTGGTCGTAATACGTTCCCACAGCGGCCAGTTTTGCATTGTTCAAATCCCGTTCAAACCAACTTCCCCAGTTGGGCACCTCATCTAAATCACGCAGCCTGCGGTACTCGTCTCTCAACTGATTGAGTAGTTGATCTTTTTGTTCGCGCTTCTTTGGATCAGGCAGATCCATCGCATAGACGGTCCCAAGGCGCTCGCGCGTGCTCGCAATCAACGCAATCAGACGATCCCGTTGATCAGACCTTCGCTGATAGTCTCTCAGCGCATCGTCTTGACCCCGCGACTGAAGCCACTGTCGCACGCCCACACGTTCAACGAAACTCGCGAACGATTCGTTGAACGTGGTGTCATCCTTGATATAAACCCGCTCGTGGGACAGCTCATGGAATATCAACCCCGCCAGCTCCGGGTCAGGGTATTTAAGAACCGAACTTAAGACCGGATCGGGAAACCATCCCAACGTCGAATAGGCCGCCACCGGGCCCACCGAGACCTCCAGACCACGAGCGCGAAGCGTAGCCGCCTCCTCTTCAGCTTTTGAACGCTGGAAATATCCGTGATAGGACACGCATCCCACAATTGGGAAACAGAACAACTCCGGCGCAATCGAGAACTCCCTCGCGGCCACAACGCTCCAGAGAACAAAATCCCGACCGATATCGGTATAGCGCTGGTAACTCTTGCTTTCGGGCAGATCAAGCGCATCAACGGCATATGCTCTTATCTCCTGAACCAGCTGAAGACGCGCCCGAAGTGCTGGGGTGGTATCCGGATGTTTTAGCACCTGCTCAATAGCTTTGCTGTTCCAGAGCAACGACGCCTGACCCGAAATGGCCTGCGAGTAGTAACTGACGTTCTGGCAACCGGCGAGAGAAATCGCGGCCAGGATAACGAACACTCGGGAAAATAGACGCATAGCGAAGGTGAAGCAGGTGGCCATCGACTGACCCGTCAACGCATCCGCAAAAGCATAAATCATTGCAAGGCGGGCGACGTGTATAAATCGGTCAAAATAATGGGGCTGACAGGCCCTGACGAAATCCCTGATTTAATTGATGACTTTAATCCAGAACGAACCGTCACAATAATGGACTCGCGCTTTCAAGAAAAGTGTTACCTCGTGGGGGGCGCGGTGCGTGACGCACTCCTTGGTCTGCAGGCCGCCGATCGCGACTGGGTCGTGATTGGCTCCAGCGTTGAGGAGATGCGAAGTAGAGGCTTTATCGCAGTGGGCCGGGACTTTCCCGTCTTTTTGCATCCGGAGAGCAAAGAGGAGTACGCGCTAGCGCGGCGCGAGCGCAAGACCGCCCCGGGATATCGAGGCTTTGAAACCTCTGCGGGGTCAGATGTCACCCTCGAAGATGATCTTTCCCGCCGCGATCTCACCATTAACGCGATGGCGCAAAGTCTCGATGGGCGGCTCATTGATCCCCACGGCGGTGCCCGAGACCTAGACGCGAAGATCCTCCGACATGTATCCCCCGCCTTTAGCGAAGATCCGCTTCGGGTTCTGCGGGTCGCACGCTTTGCCGCGCGCTATGCACATCGTGGGTTTGTGGTAGCGCCCGAGACCATAACCTTGATGACGCAGATTAGCGAGTCTGGAGAATTGCAGGCGCTTACCCCCGAGCGGGTCTGGCGAGAAACCGTGTCCGCACTATCCGAGCAAACGCCCGTTGAATTTTTCTCGGTGCTCAAGGCCTGCGGTGCCCTTGGCGAGATTTTTCCAGAACTAAACCAATTGAGAGACGTCCCCCAGCGCCCGGACTTTCATCCCGAGGGTGATGTGTATACCCATACGATGATGGCGCTCGAGGCGGCGACGTCGCTTTGCGCTGATACCGAGGTTCGTTTTGCTGCCCTGGTCCATGATCTGGGCAAAGCCGCCACTCCAGAAAACGAATGGCCCAAGCACATTCAGCATGAGCGCCGGGGCGTCGAGCTCGTCAAAACACTTTGCGATCGCTTGCGCGTGCCTGCCAATTTCAAAGAGTTAGCCTGCCGGGTTACGGCTGAACATCTATTAATGCATCGTCTGAGCGAACTGCGCCCTGAAACCGTACTTGAGCTTTTGAATCGACTGGATGGCTTTCGGCGACCGGAGCGGATTGCTCCTTTTGTCCTCGCATGTCACGCCGATGCTCAAGGCCGCGGGGAAGGCTTACCAATCGATTACTCTTCTGGCGAGCTTATCCAAACGTACCTAGAGGCTGCTCAGTCTGTTGACCTGAGCGCGCTATCGGATAGCACGCTCCTCCCCGAGGAGAAGAAGCGTTACGTCTCAGCGCGACGAATCGAAGCTATCGAAAGCGTTCACCAGAACACGGCGAGCAACACGACCCCAAGGCCCAGTCGATAAAGCACAAAAGGCAGCATGCCGACTTTTTCCACGAAACGCATAAAGAGCGCGATGACCAGCCAAGCGGTGATGAACGCGACCACCGCGCCCACAAGGAATATCCCCGAATGCCAAGGCTCAGGCCGTCCAACGAGCTCTAACCCCTTAAGAACGCCGGCAGCGCCTATTATGGGAATTGCCATCAAAAATGAAAAACGTGCCGCCGCCTGTCGCGACAGCCCCAGCATAAGTCCGGCGGTGATGGTGATTCCCGATCTTGAGGTGCCGGGTATCAGCGCCAGAATCTGAAAGCAGCCGATCAGAGCCGCGTCTTTGGCCGTAAGTTGATCAATCGACCGGGTTCGCTTGCCGGTCCGATCAACCCACCACAGCGCAAGAGCGAAAACGATGGTAGCCCAGGCAATCACACGCGGATCACGAAGCGCTGTTTCAGCCAGGCCGCTGATCAGCCAGCCCGCAAATACAGCCGGGATCGTCGCCATGATCAACAGCCATCCCAATCGGCTTTGAGAATTTGGCCCAGAGGCACCCCACTGGAGAAACCAGCTACGGATGATCAGCAGTAGGTCGCGGCGCAAATAACCCATGATGGCCAAAAGCGTGCCCAGGTGAACGGCTACGTCAAAGGCCAGGCCCTGATCGGGCCAATCAAAAATCCGGGGCATCAGAATCAGATGCGCGGAACTCGAAATCGGCAAAAATTCAGTCAGCCCCTGAATAGCAGCCAGCCAAAATGCCTGCAGCGCATCAATCACAGTCGATGACTCCTGTCCCGCAGGCCGAAGCCGTTGAGATCAGCCGACCAGTTTTTTCCCAAGCCCATGACCTTAAACGCTTCGCCCATCTGCGATGGCAACACCAGGCGCTTCACTTCCGACGCGAGAAGGAGTTGTGCCCGGTCGTCATCGGTAGATGCGTGTGAAGCCTTATCAAGAAGTCCTAATGCAAGAAGATAAGCCTCCTGGCTGGTGTAGCCAAGGATCTCGAACCCGCTTCGGCGGGCCGCTTGTGCCACCGCTGAAAAATTGACGTGGCAGGTAATATCTTGAATCCCCATCAAAACAAACGGGTCGTCATGAGCATGATGTCGGTAGTGGCAACGAAGGGTGCCCTTGTGCCGATCCGGCAAAAAGTACTCCTCCTCCGGGTAGCCATAGTCAATAATCAGAACAACGCCCCGAGTAAGGAGTTCGCCCAACATTCGGACCCAGGCCATGGCACGAGGACTGTTCTCCGTCTCATAACCTTCAGCCAGGGAAAATCGTCGCGCCACGTCGAATTCGGGACCCTGCGAGAGAATCGGGGATGACCAATCCCACGAAAAACCCTGCTCCTTCTCGCGCACACCCGCATGACGAACGCCGTCTTTTTCCACGCGAAACCGCGTCACCGGAAACGCATCGAGTACCTCGTTTGCGATGACGACCGCCTCAACGCCGGGTTCAGGCATCTGGTCTCGCCACTCAATGGGCACACCCACCTTATCGGCCAGGGCTGCCAATGTCCGCTGCTGACGGTCGCGAAGATCGGGGCTCAGTTCAATGATTATGTATCGGGACGGAAGCCGATTGAGCGCAGCTAGGGTTTGAATGAGCACCTCGGCGAGGCGTCCCGAGCCCGCGCCAAATTCAAGAATAGCCGCGTTCGGCATGTGGCCCAAAATATCGGCAACCTCATCGGCAAGACACTGCCCAAACAACAGCCCGGTCTCAGGCGCTGTCACAAAATCACCGGCAGGACCCAGTTTGACGGCGCCCGCGGCGTAATAACCCAGACCCGGCGCATACAGAACATGTTCCATATACTTATCGAATGGCAACACGCCTCCCGATTCGCCAATCAATCGAGAGATATGGGCGCTCACAGTCTGACTGTGCTCCCAGGCCGCGGGGCTGATCGTCGGCATGGAAACGTTTTGGGATGCAGTGCGAGAGGACAATGTGTAAGCGCTTTGAGTTAAGGGGCGATGGGCTTGTGACATTTTACTTTCAGTGCGCCGGTCCCGAACCGGCGTTATACCCCTCGCTGAGAATCAGGAGTGGTCCGCTTTGAGTTTTGGTCATTTTCTTTCTTCCGGTAGACGGGTGATCCGTGCAGTGACCGCGGTGATTCTGCTGGGGCCTTTGGTCAGCGCGTTATTGCTGTATAGCGGGCTGGCGCCGCTTTCTGCTTGGCCCTGGCTGCTGTTCGGACAGGCGTTTTTGATCATCAGCGGAGCGGCACTTGCCGGCTGGTGGATAAACACTTTCGTATTTCGACCTCTACGACAACTGGCTGAGCAAGTCACCCACGCCGCAAACAGCGAATCACATCCTGCTATTGAGTTCCCGAGCGACGCCCGACGCTCGTCCAGCCTGACAGGCGTTTCGCAGGCCGTTTTTGATATCAGTCAGGCGCTGGCACGAAGCCGGATTGAGACACATAAGGCGATGACGCTATCCGCGCAGGAAGCCACTCGATTATCAGCCCGACTCGAAGCCATCATCAGAGATCTCGCTGACGGAATCGTGCTGTGCAATCTCTCGCACAAAATCGTGCTCTTTAATAAGTCAGCGCAATCGCTATTTGAAGAGAATATCTCTCTTGGATTGGGTCGTAGCCTTACGCATCTGATCGATGAGCGGGAGTTACATGAGGCACTTGCCGAACTTCAAAGGCGTAAGGCTGGCGGAACCGATGCGCGCTCAATCATGGAATTCTCCTGTAAGCGCCGAAGCGGTGGACTCGACCGGTTGAATGCCCGGATGTCCCTCGTTCTCGCCGACAACGGGGAATGCGAGGGCTATGTGCTCATTCTCAAAATGCCCTCGCCAGAGTCGCTCTCGACAGAAACGCTGCGATTACATGAAGTGTCCGATATAGCCCCTCGTCCTGAGTTCTATGATTTTGGCTTATTTAAAAACCCATCTGGCTCTTCGCTGCTCGAACAAGGCCTTGAATCGCTAACCATCACCGTTCTGGACCTGGAGACCACCGGCCTAAAGCCCTCACAGGGCGATGAGATTGTTCAGATCGCTGGGGTGCGCATCGTAAATGGTCAATTGGTGTCCGGTGAATACTTTGACCGGATGGTGAACCCCGGCCGAGCTATCCCTGCGGCGGCGACCCGGATTCATGGAATCACCGACGAGATGGTCAGTCAGCATCCCCCCATTCAAGTGGTTCTGGCGGACTTTTCGGCCTTTGCACAAGACTCAGTGATTGGCGGCCATAACGCCGCTTTCGACATGAAGTGTCTGGCCGTGATTGAGCAACGTACCGGGTTTCGTTTTGATCGACCGGTGCTGGACACCTTGCTCCTATCGATGCTGCTGCAGCCTACCCAAATGGATCACAGTCTCGATGCCTTATGCAGGCGCTTTGAAATCACCAACGCTGGCCGACACACAGCGCTCGGCGACGCGAGGGCAACCGCGGAGGTCTTGATCAAGATGCTCCCCCTGCTTAAAGGGTTGGGTATCAACAGCCTCGGCGAAGCGATTACGGCCTGCGCTCGTATTTATGACGTCCGGAGTCTACAAAGCCAGTTCTAAAACCAGTTTATCCAATCAAAGTGCCGGTTAATTCACTTCGCACTTTCGCCCTGAAGCTGCGGATATTTTTGAACGCCTCTTTGAGGTGCTCTCGATCCAGGCGACTAAGCCCCCGGGGATCGACATGTTTGGTCACCGGCTTATCGCCGACGACATCTCGCAATTGCTGGCCAAGCAAAAGATCCGTCAGTAACCCGACCGCGCTCACCAGCTCGGCGTGTTCGTCCCGGCTGATCACATCTTTCTCAAAAAGCGCATTGAGCCGCGCAACGGTCCCGCTCTCGCGAATACCCTCTCGCAAGGACATCAGTCGTGAGCTTCCCACGATCGGCAGGATCCCAAGCATCTTGAGATTCAGCTTACCCTTATTGGGTCCGGGCTCAGATTCCGATTCAAGGCGGCCCAGCCAGTCGAGTCCGACGTCATGGCTTTGATCGGCCAGACACAAGGCGCCCAGAAAGCCCGGGTGCTGAACCGCCTCGGTTACAGAATCACGCAGGCGTCCGGTCATAATGCCGGATCCATAGACACACGAAAAATCAAAAAAAATGTCACAAAGAAGCATCGTCTTTGGTTTTCGCTGCTGCACCCAGAATGCAATCTGGTCGCGCCACTGCGAGACACTTTTGCGCCACAGTGGATTTGTCGCCATGACGTGGCCTTTGCAAAAGGGGAAACCTATAGCGTCGAGCGAGGCGGTCATTCGACAAGCAAATTCATAGAACCAGCGATCGATACGATCATGATCACTATCCGGATAATCATCAAGAATTAAACCGTTGTCCTGATCCGGACCCAGAAAACTCTCGCCCCTTCCCCCGGAGCCCATCACCACCACCTCAAAGTTAATCGGGGGCTCACCCCAATCGTCGGCGGCCATATCCTCCATGCATAACTCGACGACTTGATGATAAATATCGTTGTTGATAGCACACAGGAGCCGCTGCACCCGGGAGAGATCCTCCCCGTCCTCAACACTCTCCAGCGCCACTTTGATCTGCGCTTCTTTTAAGCGACTGAGACCTTCAATGGATCTCGCCTGGGACATGGCCTCTACATGACCCATCAGTCGACCAGTCGCAGCGGCTAGCGCGTCATGCAGGTGCAGCACACCGATCGCTCGACCGCGTCCATTCAGAACCGGCATGTGGCGCAGAGCATGGCGACGCATCCGGGCAATGCCCTGAAACAGAAGATCATCCTCACCGATCGAGCGAAGGGGCGAGCTCATCACATGGGTGATCGGCGTATCTTCGCCCAAGTGAAAAGTCACTTTTCGCAGGACATCCTGCTCGGTCACGATGCCGACCGGACGACCGATGCTGTCGATCACAACAATGCTGCTTGCGCCTTGGGCGCGCATCGCGTCTACAGCCTCCAAACAACTCGCTTGGACGGTCAATGAAACGACCCCGGTCGCCATGTAATCGCCCGCTCGCTGACTGTAGAACGATGTCTGGTACATTAATCCGCTATCGATATCGCGTCGCCGTCGAGCCATTTTAACGTCGCCTCTCCCTTTGGATTGAATCAACATGCCCGCTCAACCCCAACCCCTTGCAGGCCGCACCGTATTGATCACAGGCGCGGCGCGCAGAATCGGCGCCACAATCGCTGAACATCTTCATACAGCCGGAATGAACGTCGTGCTTCACTATCGTGAAAGCGGACAACAGGCGCAGACGTTATGCGATGCGCTGAACCGTCAGCGTGCGGGTTCGGCTGTATTGTGTTCCGGTGCGCTGGATACCGCTGCAGCCTGCGAGACCATCAGTCGGTCGGCTTTAGCTGCGTTTAATGGACTTCATGCGCTTGTTAATAACGCATCGGCATTTTTTCCGACGCGCATGGGACAAACCACAGAGGCTGAGTGGGATGCGCTCTTTGATATCAACCTTCGCGCACCCTTCTTTTTGTCTCAGGCGTGCGCGCCTGCCCTCGCCAAGAGTCGCGGATCCATCATTAACCTGACCGACATTTATGCCGAGCGACCGCTTGCCGGGCACCCGGTGTACTCAGCCAGCAAGGCCGGATTGCTGTCGCTGACGCGCTCTCTTGCCCGGGAATTGAGTCCGACTGTGCGCGTCAATGCCGTGGCGCCCGGCGCCATTCTGTGGCCTGAAACCGGCGAAAGCGAAGCCGTTCAGCAGCAAATTCTGGATCGAACACCGCTCGAACGATTGGGCGACCCCTCGGATATCGCCAGGGCCGTGCTCTTTCTGTTGCGCGACGCACCGTTCATTACGGGGCAGGTGATTAATGTCGATGGCGGCAGAACGGTCATTCCCTAGGACCCCCGGGCGCTACAGTTGCAAAGATACCTCTTTCAGAGACGCGTCTTGCTCGGCCGACATTTGAGTCCATAGGGTTTGGTAGGTTTCTCCCGTCACCGGGTGTCGCTGCTGCGGAATGACGAGGCTGAGCGGCTTGAGCACGTGCGCGTACTCAAGAATTTCATCGCGAGGTACGTTAAGGCCCATAGGGTGGAACGTCTCGTCTCCATACAGCAGAAGGTCAAGGTCGATGGTTCGGGAGGTCATCTCACCGGCCATTCGCTTTCGACCTAAATGGTCTTCCCAGTCATGCAACTCTCTAATTATCTCCATGACCGGAAGGTCAGATTCATAAACGGCAACCAGGTTTAGGAAGTCCGGACCGTCAAAACCGACAGCGGCGCTACTAAACACCGGTGAGAAAGTCGCCTCTGGATAGCGGGAGCGTATGGCGCGCGCCGCCATCCGAATATTGCTCTCCCGTTCAATATTGCTGCCTAGGCTGACGGCAATTTGAACCATCTATGACTGGCCACGCTCGATTTGGACGCCCACATCCCGCGCGCCCGTAACGGCGCCCCGCTTATTTATCCTGACCTTGCACCACACCACCTGAAACTCATCTATCAGTAACGTCGCGATGCCCTCGGCCAGCCGCTCGACGAGATTGGCCTGGGTCTCGATCACATAGGCGCTGACCTGCTTTGCGACATCTTTATAGCTGAGGGTATCCTCCAATTGATCAGACGCTGCCGCCCGCGAAATATCCCAGGCCATTTCGAGATCGATAATCAAACGTTGTTTGATTTGCCTTTCCCATTCCCAGACGCCGATTACGCACTCCACCTCAAGACCCTGCACAAAAATCTTATCCAAATCCGAAATCCCCTTTTTCATTGAGATGCGATAGCCGAGCGAGTTTATACTTTAGTGAGGTTTTTCCTGAAGCGCGAGACCGAGACCTATGGACTGGCTCCTGTTTACCGTAATTGGTTATCTGATCGGCTCCATATCGAGCGCCGTCCTCGTCTCAAGGATGATGGGGCTTCCGGATCCCCGCATGGAGGGTTCGAAAAATCCGGGCGCAACTAACGTCCTACGACTGGGTAATAAAGCGGCCGCGGCCTTCACGCTGATCGGCGATCTGCTCAAGGGAACAGCCCCCGTGCTTCTCGCGGCATCGATCTCTGCCAATCCCCTGGCCATCGCGGGGGCAGCCGCCGGCGCGTTCCTCGGTCACTTATTCCCCGTATTTTTTCAATTCAAGGGCGGCAAAGGAGTGGCCACCGCTCTGGGGGTATTTCTGGGCATTAGCCCGTTATTGGGACTAGCTCTGGCGTTGACGTGGCTGATAACCGCGCTGGTCTTTCGATTTTCGTCACTGGCTGCCATTGTCGCCGCAGCGAGCGCACCGGCATGGGCGTGGTGGGCGACGGCCAATACGGTCTACATACTGCTCGCGCTCAGTCTTGGGGTCATCTTGATCTGGCGGCATCAGGCCAATATCGGGCGCCTGATGTCTGGGACCGAATCCAGAATCGGAAAAAAATCCTAAGCTCGAACCCCGCCGATTGGTGGAAGCTCCGTTAAGCGCCAGCGGGGACGAACGGAAAAATCAAGCGCCTGGCGCTCTCCGGCCGCAAGCCGGACACTGCCCGCGTAGGCGATCATGGCGCCATTATCGGTACAAAATTGCGGTCGAGGGTAAAACACCTCACGGCCCGACGCTTCAGTCATTTCCTTTAACCGCTCACGCAGTAACACGTTCGCGCCGACCCCACCGGCGATGACCAATCGCTTTCGGCCCGTCTGATCAAGTGCCCGGCGACACTTGATCACCAGGGTATCGACCGCAGCCTCCTGAAACCCACAGGCAATATCGGCGACGGTCTGCGCGTCAAGATCTCCCGGCGGGACCGTGTTTCGGGTAAAGGTTTTAAGACCACTGAAACTGAAATCGAGGCCCGGCCGATCGGTCATGGGCCGTGGAAATGTCCAGCGACCGGGATGGCCGTTCGCGGCGGCTTTCGCAATGGCCGGACCACCCGGGTAACCCAATCCCAATAACTTTGCCGTTTTGTCAAAGGCCTCTCCTACTGCATCATCAACGGTACCGCCTAAAAGCGAATAACGGCCGACATCGAGCACGTCGACGAGCAGCGAGTGCCCGCCCGAGACCAATAACGCAACAAATGGAAATGAGGGCGCTACGTCCTCAAGCATCGGGGCCAAAAGATGACCTTCCATGTGGTGCACACCGAGCGCCGGGACATCCCATGCCCAGGCTAACGAGCGACCCAATGACGCGCCCACCAAAAGGGCGCCTGACAGTCCGGGGCCCGCCGTGAAGGCAACGCCATCGATCTCCTCAGCCTGAGTCTTGGCATCTTTAAGCGCCTTCTCAACCAGAGGCATCAGCAGTTTCACATGATCGCGCGCGGCTAATTCAGGGACAACGCCGCCATAGAGCGCGTGGATTTCGACTTGTGACGCGAGGCAATGTGAGAGCAGTCCACGGTCCGTGTCATAAACAGCGACCCCCGTATCGTCACAAGATGTCTCGATTCCCAGCACTCTCATTGTCCGAAGCGACCCCTGTCAGAAAACCCTGTTTTTAAAGGGAAAAGACTATCCTGCGCATTATAAAGTTTGCTGAGCGGGCAAAAACAGCCTGAGCGCTCCATGAAAAAAGGGGCGGCTTGCCCGCATGTACATTCTCTTTCGGAGCCCTTAGAATACGCGGCCCTTCTGAATTTTTTATTGTAAGACTATGCCCTCTGTAAAAGTTCGACCGGATGAGCCGTTTGACGCGGTGCTTCGCCGTTTTCGTCGCGCCTGCGAGAAGGCCGGCGTTTTCACTGAGTCACGAAACCGCGAGTTCTACGAAAAACCGACCACGGTAAAAAAACGCGCCGGCGCTGCCGCCGAAAAGCGCGAGAAAAAACGTCTCGCCAGGCAGAATCCCTCCCGAATGCGGGCCCACTAGGGCCTTTCCCCGCCCGATGATTTGATCGGGCGATCCCACCATGAGCGCTTTAAAGGACCGTATCGGCGCCGAGATGAAGGAGGCGATGCGCGCCAAAGACGCGACCCGCCTTGAGTCCATCCGGTTGCTGAGAGCAGCCATTCAACGCCGCGAAGTCGACGATCGCGTCGAGCTGACTGATGATGAGGTCGTTTCCGTTCTTCAAAAAATGATCAAGCAGGGAAAAGATTCGATCGAGCAGTTCTCTAAAGGCGGTCGCGACGATCTCGTTGCCAAAGAAGCCGCCACGTTAGCGGTGCTTGAAACCTACCTTCCTGAACAAATCGATTCGGCCGAACTGTCGGCATTGATAGAAACGGCACTGAGCGAAACCGGAGCCCAAGGCGTTCGCGACATGGGTAAGGTTATGGCGTGGCTCAAGCCCAAGGTGCAGGGCCGAGCCGACATGGGTGCCGTGAGCGCCCTGATTAAGGAAAAGTTACCGAACTAATCCGTTCCTCTGAGCTGGGCATCAGGTTCGGCGAAAGCGAAATACGGTGTACAGCATAACGCTCAAAACAATAAGCGCCATTGCCTGGTGCACCGCCGCCAGCGGAATAGGTACGTAGGTCACCAGAGTGGTAATACCGACACCTACCTGCACCAACACCACCACGCCGAGCAGGCTGATCAGTCGGCGATGCATTGACAGGGCCGAGTCCCCAAGCGCCCTCACGACAAAAAGACCTGTCGCGATAAGCGTGGTAACGGCCAACAGTCGATGATGAAACTGAACCGTGGGAATGTTTTCAAAAACGTTACGCCAGAAAGGCTCCAACACCGCATAGCCTGGGGGAATCCACTGCCCAGCCATCAAAGGAAACGTATTGAAGGCATGGCCTGCTTTCAATCCCGCCACAAATCCTCCCGAGAGCACGGTTAGCGCAGCGAGCGCGCCTACCGCGATCGCCCCTCCGCGATAGCCCGGGCTAACCCGATCGGAAGGTCGTCGTTCCAGCAGAGAAAAGGCGACCCACAGCATATAAAGATAGATCAGGATGGCGGTCCCCAAATGCGCGGTCAAACGGTACTGGCTGACATCCGGATTATTCACCAGACCGCTCTTGACCATGTACCAGCCCAGCAAGCCCTGAAATCCACCGAGCACAAACATTGCCAAAAAATGCGGCACCAATGCCCGAGTCAGACGGCGTTTCCACCACAACCATAAAAATCCGCCGGCGAACACTAGACCAATCATGCGCCCGAGCACCCGATGTGCCCACTCGAAGTAGAAGATTGACTTGAACTCGTCCAGCGTCATGCCGACATTGATCTTCTGGTATTCGGGATACTCCCGGTAATGATCAAACTCTTTTTGCCACTCGACAGTACTTAGCGGCGGCACAATGCCCGAGACAGGCTCCCACCGCACCATAGACAGACCCGAATCGGTCAGGCGCGTGACCCCGCCCAACACAATCATGCAAAAAACAAGAGCGCAGCATACGAGCAGCCAGGTCGCAACGGCTTTGGGGGCAGGCGCTTTCGACACAGACGCTCGCTGATGGATTTCAATAGAGCTGGATGTCATCTTCTTGGGATCGCATACCTTCAAACTAGCAGTGCTTCAGTCGCGATGCACGGAGATTGTACTGATGTCGATGCTAATATTTAACCAGTCAATCAGGTGTGATTAGAGATGAGTGGCAAGATCCCTCGGGAATTCATAGACGACGTATTAGCCCGAACGGATATTGTCGAGCTGATCGGTGCTCGCGTCTCCTTGAGCAAGGGCGGTCGCGACTTCAAGGCGTGCTGCCCTTTTCATAACGAGAAGACTCCCTCCTTTACTGTGAGCCCGACAAAACAGTTTTATCACTGTTTCGGCTGTGGCGCGAACGGTAGCGCCATCGGTTTTCTGATGGAGTTCGATCATCTCAGCTTTCGAGAAGCGATAGAAGAGCTGGCCCGAATCGCCGGCCTCGAGATGCCGGATACCGGCTCCCAGCGGGAGGAAGACGGGCTGATCCCTGCTCTTCTGGACACGCTCGCGAAGGCCAACCGATTTTTCAAGGATCAACTGCGATCCCATGAGAACGCAAAAGAAGCGATCACGTACTTAAAGGAGCGCGGCCTCTCCGGCGAAATAGCCGCCACGTTCGAATTGGGGTTCGCCCCGCCCGGCTGGGATGCGCTTGCCAGTACGGCCCGAGGGGAAGACAAATCCCTGGAGCTGATGAGTAAGGCCGGTCTTGTGGCCTCAAAAGACGCCGGGCGATTTTACGATCGGTTCCGATCGCGAATCATCTTCCCCATTCACGATTATCGGGGTCAGGTGGTGGCGTTTGGTGGGCGCATTCTGGGTGCCGGGGAACCCAAGTATCTCAACTCCCCCGAGACGCCCGTTTTTCAGAAGGGATCAGAACTGTATAACCTGCACCGTGCCCGCTCGCCGATCGCCAAGCACGGCCACACAATCGTGGTCGAGGGCTATATGGACGTCGTAGCGCTCGCCCAGAATGGCGTGGATAACGCCGTAGCAACCTTGGGCACCGCTACGACAGAAAGACATTTACAGAGGCTTTTCCGCCTCGCGCCGTCGATTATCTTTTGCTTCGACGGTGATCGAGCCGGCCGAAGCGCCGCGTGGCGAGCCCTTGAGACCTCATTACCTGAGCTGGCGGGTGGCCGACAGATTAGCTTTCTGTTTCTTCCCGACGGCGAAGATCCTGACTCACTCATCAGAAAAGAAGGCGGCGGCGCGTTTCGAACACGTGCAATAGAGGCAACCCCGTTGCCCGATTTTCTCTTCTCAAAACTGGCGGCGGAAATAGATCTTTCCCGACTGGACGGACGGGCAAGGCTTGTTGAGCTTGCCAGGCCATTGCTCGCAAGAATTCCCGAAGGTCCTCTGCGGGACCTTATGGATCAGCGCCTGAAAGATGAATCGGGCGTCATGTCGCTCGGCACGACAACCCGATCAGCGCCACGAAAGCCTCAAAAAACAAACCGTCTGGCAACGCAAAGACTAAGCCCGATGGCGACGGCCATCAGCCTGATCCTGCAGCAGCCAGCGCTTGCTGGCTTGACGGAATTACCGGCGCAGCTGGATGCACACCCGGAGCATCGAGGACTCGGCCTCTTAAGAAATCTCCACGACATCGCTGGAACGAACCCGCAGATCAAAACCGCTGGGCTGCTCGAGCGGTTTCGAGACCATGCCGACCTCGCAACCCTTGAAAGATTGGCCGCCAAGGATCATTTACTAACAGATGGTGATTTCAAGCCATTTTTTGAGGAAACGCTTTGCACCCTGCAGGACCAGGCCATCGGT
>RGTL01000171.1 GCA_010025385.1 Gammaproteobacteria bacterium
GACGAGACGTAAGCTGCTGAGTCCCATATTCGTCATGACCCGTGCCGCTGCGCCAATGTTGCCCGGATGGGTCGTACCCACCATCACGATATGGATGGGCCCGGGTGCGCATAGAGGTTCGCTTGCCATACAAGTCAGTCCTGATAGCCGCTGCTCAGTTAGAATCCACGGTGCCGTCGCCCATCCAAAGGCCTCTCAAGTCCTGTCGGTCTGTTTCGGGTGGCCTTGAAAAGCGCCTGAGACCAACCACTCAAAAAGAAACGACCCTGCCATGCACCCAATGCTGCACACCGCCGTTCGCGCCAGCCGAGAAGCCGCTCGCGTGATCCTAATGTACTACAGCCAACTCGATCGACTGGATATCACCTCCAAGGGTCGAAACGACTTTGTGAGTCAGGCAGATGTCGAGGCGGAGCGGGCCATTCTCGAGGTACTGACCCGGGCCTATCCTGATCATGGCGTGATGGCTGAGGAAAGTGGGACCAAAGCCGGGGGTGAATACACCTGGGTTGTTGATCCTCTCGACGGCACAACCAATTTTCTTCACGGCTTCCCAATGTTCGGCATCTCTATTGCGGCAATGAAAGGGGCTACCGTAGAGCACGGTGTCGTCTACGATCCATTACGAGATGAAATGTTCACCGCGAGTCGTGGCGAGGGAGCCCAGCTTAACGGCAAGCGTATCCGCGTCAGCAAGACGCGGCAGCTGGCGCCCGCACTTCTTGGCACCGGCTTTCCGTTTCGGGAATTTGCTCAAGTCAAACCGTGGTTGCGCAGCTTCGAGCAGTTGCTGCCCAAAACGGCGGGGATTCGGCGTGCGGGTGCAGCCGCTATCGATCTGGCCTACGTTGCGGCCGGGCGGTTGGACGGGTTCTGGGAATTGGGGCTCAAACCGTGGGATATTGCCGCCGGCGCACTTTTGATTCGTGAAGCCGGCGGATTGGTGACTGACTTTGATGGCGGACAGGATTTTGTCAGCAGCGGTAACGTTGTTGCCGCTAATCCCAACCTACTCGAGGATCTGCGCAAAGTGATCCAACGGGCCTTCGAGTGAGCATTTACCGGCTCACAATAAAATTCTAGAATTCGACCGTAGGGCACTGACCCCCTCATATTCGGAGAATAGTTATGACCTATGTTGTTGGTGACTCGTGTATTCGATGCAAATTCACAGATTGCGTGGAAGTCTGCCCCGTTGATTGTTTCCACGAGGGGCCTAATTTTCTCGTTATCGATCCCGAGGAGTGCATAGACTGCAGTCTGTGCGAACCGGAATGCCCAGTGAACGCCATCTACGCGGAAGAAGATCTTCCGGAAGACCAACAGGACTTCCTGGCCCTGAATGCCGAACTCGCGAAAGAGTGGCCGGTGATCACCGAGATGAAAGAAGCACCGGCCGACGCGGACGACTGGAAAGAGGTCTCAGGGAAACTCGATCACCTGGTTCGATAGATTGCCTCGCCCTTAGCGGAGCGAGTGGTTAAATCACGCGAAAAATCAGCTGCAAGATCACATTGGTCGCTAACCCCGCGACCAGGTCGTCAACGACGATCCCGATACCGCCATGCACCCGCCGGTCGAGATAGCCGATAGGCGGCGGCTTGGCAATATCGAAGGCCCTGAACAGCACGAACCCCAGGACCAGCGCGGGAACCGTAGGCGGTACCCAGGCCAACGCCAGGACAATACCCGCAATTTCGTCAATTACGATCCGCGGGTCATCGTGCCTACCCAGAATCGCGCTAGCGCGATGGGACGAAACGATCGCGATCACCACAATGGTGATAAGTCCGCATCCGTACCACACCGCATTGGTCTGCCATAACCCCCACACGACGGGCAGTCCTACCAGGGTCCCGAACGTCCCTGGTGCAACGGATACTCGCCCAGCGCCCATGCCCTGAGCGAGCATGATGATCAGCCGATCCAGGAAGGTCATGGTGCTAATGTCTCAAAAAGGCCAGCTGCGTTACCACTCATGTTGGTAGCCCTGGCCTGAACGTTCGTAACGATCGCCTATTCCGTGGACTCGACATCCTCCTTTTGACACCACCTTGCCGACACATATAGGGCTCGAATCAACATCGCTCTTAAGCTGCTTCATTAAAGGCAGCTTCTCCGGTGGGACCGTAAAGCACAGTTCATAGTCATCTCCCCCTCGAAGCGCGAGATCCAAGGCCTTCTCCCGTCCAAGACTCTGTACCGCCGCATCGAAAAGCGGTAGGTTGCTCGCGTCAATATTTGCACCCAGATTCCCACTTTGATCCAGGATGTGCTGGAGATCAGCGAGAAAGCCATCGGATATATCGATCGCGCTCGTCGCCACACCCAACAAGGATTGCCCAAGCATGAGTCGAGGGGTTGGATACTGCAGCACCCTCTCAAGGTTAGCCTGATTGCTGCACTCGAGAGCCGCAGCGGCCCCACCGAGCGGCCCACTGACGAGGATCATATCGCCGACTCTGGCACCGCTGCGCAAAAGGCTGGCGCCCCGGGCTACCTCGCCCCCAACGGTCACCGTCATCGTAAGCGGACCTCTTGTCGTGTCGCCACCCACGAGAGTCACCGCCCACTGGTCGGCTAACTCGAAAAAGCCATCTGCAAAAGCACTCAGCCATTCCGGATCGGCGTGCGGCAGCGTGAGATTAAGCGTCGCCCAACGCGGTAACGCGCCCATGGCCGCGATGTCGCTTAAGTTCACCGCCAATGCACGATAACCTATCGCATGAGGGGATTGATCTGATCGAAAGTGCACGCCTTCCACCGACGTATCTGTGACGACAATCGTGTCCATCCCAGGCGATGCTGAAAGCACCGCACCGTCATCCCCGATTCCGACGTCCACCCCCGAGGCGTACGGACTGGGGCGCCGAAAGAATCGGTTGATAAGATCAAACTCGCGCATCAATTGATGGCGCACCGCACCTCAGTGCTTCTGGCTTCCGGCTAGGCGATCCAGTACGCCATTGATGAAACGATAGCTGTCGTCCGACCCAAATGTGTGAGCCACCTGTATCGCTTCATCTATCGCCACACCCGCTGGAATATCCAAACGAAACAGGATCTCATATCCGCCGATCAGCAGAATGGCGCGCTCAACAGGATCGATCTGATCCACCGGTCGGTCAACGCATTCGGCCAGCGCCTCCTGAATCTGTGACTGATAATTGGGGATGTTCAGAATCAGATGGCGAAAATAGTCCACGTCGCACCCTTCCATTTCATCATCACTAATGAATGAGGCCTCAATGTCGGCGGGCGATTGTCTGGTCACAAGCCACTGATAAAGGGCCTGCGCAGCGCAACGGCGCGCAAGATGGCGACTCACGGCGGACATGCTAATCCTCGGATCCGGGGAGATATTCGAGAACTTCGAGACCAAATCCTGACAGGGCGCGTGTCTTCAACGGCGTGCCTAGTACCCGGACCTGTCCTGCGCCGAGATCGGAGAGGATCTGGCTGCCGGCCCCGAGCATTCGCCACTCGCGTTCTTTTCCGTCAATCTCAACCTCACCACGCAGGCGTCGATCCAGTTGAGCCGCATCCTCTGAGTAGGTTAGCAATACCAGCACGCCAGAGCGCTCCTGGGTCAGGCGGGCGAGCGCCGAGTCCACACTCCAGCTGTATCCGCCGCGCGCCTCAGAAAGCATATCGAAGACACCACGATGAGTCTGCACCCGCACGAGCGTCGGCTGATTCGGCTCTATGCTGCCATGCACCAGTGCCATATGGACCTGTTTGAGTTCACCGTCCTCGTAAATCACCGCCCGGAACTTCCCATGACGGGTATCCACGATGTGCTCCGACACCCGCCAGATCGTAGGCTCGGTACGCATGCGGTATCGAATCAGATCCGCAATGGCACCTATCTTCAGATCGTGGTTTTTTGCAAAGATCAGAAGATCCGGTAAGCGGGCCATCGTGCCGTCTGGATTCAGGATCTCGCAGATCACACTGGCTGGCTCAATGCCGGCGAGTCGGGCCAGATCTACTCCTGCCTCGGTATGCCCGGCGCGGGTGAGCACGCCACCTGGCTGAGCCATGATAGGAAATACATGTCCCGGACTGACAATATCCTCCGCGTTCGCGTTTTCGCTGACGGCGGTTCGGATGGTATGCGCTCGATCGGCAGCAGAAATACCGGTGCTGACACCAGAAGCCGCCTCAATGGAGACCGTAAAGTTGGTGGAGTACCGCGCG
>RGTL01000172.1 GCA_010025385.1 Gammaproteobacteria bacterium
AAGTTGCAACTCGATCATTTTCTGGAAAAACGAAAATTCCTCGGTGAGGTGCGGGTCGAGAAAAGGGGCGGCGGCGTTTCTCGCCGACCTGGGGAGCAGTACCCGCTGATGACCAACCCCTTTCTCAAATTGCAATAGCGCATCAATAAAAGCATCGAGCCCGGATTCCAGTGAAAAGCCATCAAGTGCGCTCAGCGCGTCAAAGGCGCGAGCGGAAAAGGCATTGAGGTCTGTCGCCGCCTGCCGTCCCCCGGTGAGCAACGATAAGGATCGGGATTGATTATTGAGAAAGTAGCCAAAGTATCGGTTGAGCAGCGCAGGCAGTTGGCTGGGCTGAGCCGACCCCTCTTGGCAGACTCGAACGAGGAGTCGAAAAGGATAATTGGACATCCGCGCCAGCGAAAGACGGCTTGCGAGCAAAGATTGCGCTTGCCAATTCACCTGGGAGATCAGCTGCCGAACGGGATTTCGCAGCAGGACAAAATACCGGTGGCCCTTCGCTGGCGGAAATGCGGCGGCGAGGGTCGACAGACGCAAATGACCTGAAAGCCAGGCAGGGTTGCCAATCCCCTTGGCGCTTAATGCAGGAGTTGCCGGCTCGCCCGCGGAAGTGACGAAGCGCTCGACATGGTCCAGCGTCGTCACCTGGTTAGCACGCAGGCAATTATTAAAGTATGTGCCACCGGTACGCGGCACATGGATGAGAACGTTTGCGGTCGAGCCGTTGGGCGTCTGTCGCGGCGACGTTGCTTTGATGCAATAGTGCTTCATCAACTGCCTCACCGCCTGTTCGGTCGCGCCGACAGAGGCGGGCGAATGGGTTCAGCGAGCTGTCGCGCTTGATGACAACGCGTCAAGAGCGGCCTGGACACCGCCGGTCTGATGCGGAACGCCGGCTATTTTGAGGCCCATCTCCACCCCGCTGAGCGTGCCGGCAAGCATCAGGTCATTGAAGTCACCCAGATGTCCGATCCGAAACACCTTGCCGGCGAGTCGCCCGAGACCGTTCCCCAGAGACATATCGAAATGATCAAGAACAGTCTTTCTGAATTGATCAGCGTCATGACCGTCCGGCATCAGGACCGCGGTCAGCGAATTACTGTATTCAGAGGCATCAAGACAAAGAATCTCAAGCCCCCAGTGACGCACCGCCTCTCGAGTGGCCTCGGCGTGTCTGGCATGGCGGATGAACACGTTCTCAAGGCCTTCCTCCAAGAGCATATCCAAAGCGACCTTAAGACCGTATAACAAATTAGTGGAAGGGGTGTATGGGAAGTGCCCCGCGGTGTTAGCGTTCAGGATATCGTCCCAGCCCCAGTACGCCTTCGGCAGGCTCGCGCGCTTTGCGGCGGCTAGCGCTTTCGCACTGATTGCGTTAAAGCTCAATCCAGGTGGAAGCATCAATCCCTTTTGCGAGCCGGCGACCGTCACATCGACGCCCCATTCGTCGTGGCGATAATCGATCGAGGCAAGCGATGAGATGGTGTCGACCATCAGCAGAGCCGGGTGCCCGGCTCGATCGATGGCTTCGCGAACCGCCTTGATATGGGAGGTTACGCCGGTAGAGGTTTCATTATGGACGACGCACACCGCCTTAATGTCGTGGGCAGTATCGTCTATCAAACGGGCCTCAATCGCGCTGGCGTCTGTTCCGTGGCGCCAGTCTGTGGAAATCAATTCGGGGTTAAGTCCCAATTTCTCAGCAAGTTTGAACCATAGGCTGGCGAACTGCCCCGTTTCGCACATCAATATGCGGTCGTTTGCAGACAGGCAGTTGACGAGCGCGGCTTCCCAGGCACCGGTGCCCGATGCGGGGTAGATAACGACCGGCTGTGAGGTTTTAAAGATTTGCGGGAGGCGTTCCAGAATGTGGCGCGTCAGCGCGGCGAAGCCCGGACCCCGATGATCCATCGTGGGTGCATCAATTGCGCGTAAAATCTGATCCGGAACGTTTGTGGGTCCGGGGATCTGAAGGAAGTGCCGACCGCTCATGAGCTGGTAAAGAGGTAATGGGAAACGACTAATTGTATCCCCAGTACTGCGCCTTCAGTCGCACGCATCCACGCCCAAAAAGCAAAACCTTGCCGCCTGTGTCGAATCAAGCTTTATCCAAATCCTCGTCGCTAGCCGAACGCCTCCAGGTAGAGGTGGAGGGTGATGTGCTTTTCGACTCGTTTTCCCGGGGTCGTTACGCGACAGACGCGTCGATCTATCAGATCGAGCCGATTGGCGTCCTCATACCCCGTAGCTGGGAGGACGTGATTTGCGCCATCCAGATCGCGGCCGAAGAAGGTGTGTCCATCCTGCCCCGGGGTGGCGGTACCTCCCAATGCGGCCAGACGGTGGGTCAGTCGCTGGTTATTGATAACAGCGCTTTTTTAAACCAGCTGATAGAGATCGACCCACAGAATAAAACAGCAATCGTTGAGCCTGGCATGGTTCTGGATCAACTGAACCAGGCGCTTGCAGGCCACGGGCTGATGTTTCCGGTTGATGTGTCTACCGCGAGTCGAGCGACCATAGGCGGCATGACCGGCAACAACAGCTGTGGGGCACGATCCATCCGTTACGGCACCATGCGGGATAATGTTCTGGCGATCGACGCGATCAGCGCGACAGGCCAGCGCGGGTTCTTTGGCGAGTGGACCAATAGCCAGCGACCCGACGTGCTCACGCAGGCGTTACTGGATCTGGGTCAGTCCTACGCGCACGAGATCGACGAGCGTTTTCCAAAGGTGCAGCGGCGCGTCGGCGGGTACAACATTGATGCCCTGGTTCCGCGGGCCGCTCAACCGCTTAACCTTTCCCATCTCTTGGTGGGTTCAGAGGGTACGCTCGCGTATTCAGAACGAATCCACTTGAGGCTCTCACCGTTACCTCAGCACAAGACGCTGGGCGTATGCCATTTCCCAAGTTTCTATTCGGCGATGGATGCATCACAGCATTTGGTCCAGTTGCAACCTAGCGCGGTTGAGCTGGTAGATCGGACGATGATCGAGCTGTCGCGTGATATTCCGCTGTTTCGTCCCGTGATTGAGCGATGCGTGCGTGGTGAGCCCGACGCCATTTTGCTGGTTGAGTTCTCTGGCGATAACCAGAACGAGCAGGTGCAGGCCATTCACCGATTGCACGAACTCATGGGTGATCTTGGTTTTGACGACGCTGTCGTCGATGCGATCGACCCTGCTTTTCAGAAGGAAATCTGGGAAGTTCGAAAGGCTGGCCTCAACATCATGATGTCAATGAAAGGCGATGGAAAACCCATCTCTTTCATTGAAGACTGTGCGGTGCGTCTCGAAGATCTCGCGGAGTACACCCGGCGGCTGACCGATATTTTCTCAAAGCATGGCGCATCCGGAACCTGGTATGCCCATGCGTCGGTGGGGTGTCTGCACGTACGCCCGGTGTTGAACGTGAAGCAGGATGTCGACGTTAAGAAGATGCGGGCCATCGCTGAGGAAGCCTTTGAGATGGTGCGTGAATACAAAGGCTCTCACTCGGGCGAACACGGGGATGGCCTGGTGCGATCCGAGTTTCATAAGTCCATGTTTGGTCAGGCAATGGTCAACGCCTTCGGCGAGGTCAAAACATTGTTCGATCCGAAGGGTCTTTTCAATCCTGGGAAAATCGTGAATCCGCCAAAGATGGATGACCGCTCTTTATTCCGATACAAGCCCGGCTATCGCACGCAGGACGTAAAGGGCGGATTCGATTGGTCGGCGTGGGGTGGGTTTGGCGGCGCGGTCGAAATGTGCAACAACAATGGCGCCTGTCGGAAGTTTGATGCAGGCGTAATGTGTCCGTCGTACCGAATTTCCCGGGATGAAAAGCACCTGACGCGCGGCCGGGCAAACAGTCTTCGACTGGCGCTCTCGAATCAGCTGGAGGGAGAGGCTTTTACGGCTCCTGAGATGCTAGAGACGATGCAGCTGTGTGTCGGTTGCAAAGGATGCAAGCGCGAGTGCCCGACCGGTGTGGATATGGCAAAGATGAAGACCGAGTTTCTTTATCATTACTACCAGCGACACCCTCGACCGTTGCGTGAGCGGCTAATTGGTCATCTGCCGCGGTATGCGCGCTTTCTCAGTCGAGCGCCAGCGCTAGCCAATCTTCGAAACAACAGCTCATGGCTCCGTCGTGCCGGTGAGTCATGGTTTGGGCTGAGCGCAGATCGATCGTTACCGAGCTGGAATGAAAAAC
>RGTL01000173.1 GCA_010025385.1 Gammaproteobacteria bacterium
GCGGGTGTTCTGGCCGCGACAACAGCGGGTGGCGATAACGGGGCAAAAGGTCGTGCCGACTGGATGGCGCAGTTGCGTGCCCTCGAAGAGAGCAAGACTGAAAAACTCATGCCGCTATTTACGACGGACAAGAGCCCTATCTCCCCGTATCGCGTGGCCTGGGAGCTGAACGAGTTTTTGACTGAGGATACGATCTATATCGGTGACGGTGGCGACGTGGTCACGATCAGCGCACAGGCCGTTCAGCCACGCACCCCGGGGCATTGGATGGATCCAGGGGCGCTCGGTTCGCTCGGTGTCGGCACCGGGTTTGCTTTGGCGAGCAAGCTCGTCCATCCCAACAAGGAAGTCCTGTGCTATTACGGTGACGGCTCTTTCGGTATGACCGCGTTTGATATGGAAACAGCTAATCGTTTTGGTGCGCCGTATATCGCGGTGATCGGCAATAACTCGGCGATGAATCAGATTCGCTTCGGGCAAATCACCAAATACGGTGAGGATCGGGGTGATATCGGTAACCTGTTGGGCGATGTGCCGTTCTCGAAGTTTGGGGAAATGCTCGGCGGCTATGGAGAGGAAGTCACCGAAGCAAGCCAAATTGCTCCTGCTTTACAGCGGGCGCGCGAGGCTGTGCAGAGCTCAGGCAAGTCCGCCGTAGTCAATATCTGGGTTGATCCCACCGAGTATGCGCCGGGCACAAAGGCGCAAACGATGTACAAGTAGCCGACGCCGTCGGTGGGTTCTGATTAGGCCGGAGCTTGGCGTAAGTTGAGCTTCGGTCTTATTGTTTTGACGTGAAGGAAAAGCAGATGAAATTAATTGTTCATGGCCAGCAGGCTTTTGGTAAAGCCGTGCTGGAAGCGCTGCTCGATCGTGGTGAAGACGTTTGCGCGGTGTACTGCGCGCCAGACAAAGGCAGTCGGGTTGATCCACTTAAAGCGTTTGCTGAGGAAAAGGGCTTGCCGGTCTATCAGCCAACGACCTATAAGGATCCAGCCGTTGTTGAGCAGATGCGCGGTCACGAGGCGGATCTTTGCGTGATGGCCTATGTGACATTGTTTGTGCCTGAGCCCGCGCTCAATGCACCACGCCTCGGATCGATTCAGTATCACCCGTCCCTGTTACCGCTTCACAAAGGGCCAAGTTCAATTAACTGGCCGATTATCTTCGGTGAGAAAAAGACGGGTCTTTCGATCTTCTGGCCTGACGAGGGCCTGGACACCGGTCCGATTCTGATTCAGAAGGAAGTAGATATCGGTCCGGACGACACGCTGGGATCGCTTTATTTCAATCACCTCTTTCCGATGGGCGTGGCGGCGATGTGCGAAGGCGTGGATCTTGTGCGAGAAGGCAAAGCGCCTCGTTTGGTGCAGGATCCGAATGACGGCACCTATGAGGGATGGTGTCGTCCAGAGGACGTGCAAATTGACTGGAGTCAGCCTGTCGATACGGTTTACAACATGATCCGTGGCGCAAATCCGCAGCCGGGCGCATGGACAACCGTTGCCGGAAAGAAGCTCACAATTTTCGATAGCGGTAAAGGCGATGTCGTCGACGGGGCGCCAGGTACCGTGGTTGCGATGGATGAGCGGGGGATGACCGTTGCGGCGAATGGCGGATCGATCCTGATACAGCGGGTTCGAACCGAAGACGGGGCAAAACTTGCGGCCGCCGAAATCGTTGAGCAGTCTGGGATCAACGTCTCAAGCGTTCTCGGCGCGGATTAATCTCGTCCTGACGCGCGCATTCGCGGGCGTTGGCGCGGCGCTATGACCCGCTTGATTCAACGGCCTCACAATGCTGCTGATCATGAGGCGCTGGTTTCGGCCAGCGACCATGAGCAGTGCGCGCAACTCCTGTCGCGCTGGGCGCTTGAGGTGTTCGACGAGTACTACCGGGATTTTTGCGCGATTCCTGAGATGGCCAAGTCGGCTTTTGAGTCACGCGACTTTCCCCAGTCCATCGAGAACAGCCGTCAGCGATTGACGCTCTACAGCGAGCGCATGTACGCGTTTGCAAAGACGCTGATGAGCGAGTATCCCAAAGCGGTTAACGCCGGTGCCCTATGGGATCAGCTGGAACTGTTCTTTCGGGAAGCAACAGCAGGTCGCTACGAGGCGGATCTGGCACTCGCCTTTTTGCATTCGGTGCGGCGCGTGGTGTTTTTTGATGAGTGGTATCCCGTGGATTATCAGGTCGGCATTAAATCCGCGGCAACGGATGATGGCGGCGCCATTTTGACCATCGATACTGCCAAGATCAGTGAAGCGCTGATCAGCAACATGCTTTCGATAACAGAGTTTTCGATTCCCTACCGGGATAAGGAGAGTGATGTGGCCCGCGCGGCCGCCCGCGTGAACGCGGATTTTGCAGCGCGTGCTTTAACCGATCAGATCGAAAGGGTCGATGTCGTGCGAGGGGGGTTCTACCGCAACCGTGGGGTCTACGTAGTCGGTCGGGTGCGCTTAACAGGTGGCGAGGTGATCCCCTTGATTCTCGCTCTGGAGATTGATGAGCGCGGCATTTATATCGATGCCGTATTGAGTGATGAGGCGCAGGCTCACAATTTGTTCAGCACGACGCGCGCCAACTTCATTGTGACGAATGATCATTACCATGAGCTGGCCCAGTTTTTGCATGGAATCATGCCCAAACGCCCGCTCGGACTTCATTACTCGTCAATCGGGTTCAATCACTTCGGCAAAGTCGCCGTTATGGAGGAGCTGGCGCAGGAGCTTGAGTCCCCTGAGGCGATCTTTGATACGGCGATTGGGTTTCCCGGTACGGTCGCGATCGGTTTTCA
This sequence comes from Gammaproteobacteria bacterium, assembly GCA_010025385.1. Classification (GTDB taxonomy): domain Bacteria; phylum Pseudomonadota; class Gammaproteobacteria; order Arenicellales; family UBA868; genus UBA868. The sequence goes on from RGTL01000173.1 coordinate 2,804, forward strand.
GGCGCCGGGGTCCGTTTACAACCTGAAGGTCATTCGGGACCATCCCACCGAAAACTACAAGTGGGGTGATTTCGAGGGCGTGCCGTCGGTGCTTGAGAAGTATCGGCGAGTGCACGACATTAACCGAACGGGATCCATGCTGGATAACGCCATTTATTACAACGTCACCCTACCGAAAAAACATTTTGCCGATGCGTTGCTCTCGGAGATGCTCGATGCGGCGGGAGCGGCGGTATCGCTGAGGGGCGAAGACGTTTTTTTCCACCATCTCATCGTGCAGCGCAAAATGATTCCGTTACCGGTGTTTCTGGAACAAGCGTCACCCGAGGAGTGCGCCGAAGCGGTCATCAGTCTGGGGTATTGCATCAAGAACAACATGGCCGGAAATATTTTCAACCGCGATCTGGATGGCCGCAATTACGGTGTGGGTAGCCATATCCGGGTCTATCTCTTCGATTACGACGCGCTGGAAACCTTTACCGAGGTGAAAATTCGAAGCAATCAGGACCGCTACGATGGCGAGGAGGATATTCCCAGTTGGTATTTTGAGGATGGCGTGATATTCCTTCCCGAAGAAATCGAATGGGGTCTTCGTATCTCAGACCCCGAGCTGCGAAAGCTGTTCCGCGATGTACACGGAGACCTCACGAGCGTGCCGTATTGGGAGCGCATCCAGGAAGAACTGCGCGAGGGCAAGGTGCCGCGGATTCAGGTGTATCCGCAAAGCTGTCGGATATGAAAGATCAGGCATAAAAAAACCGCCGGTCCACCGTGTGGCGGGCCGGCGGCGAGAGCGTTCTTGAATTAGGGTCGTAGGTACGCGAATCCCTGGCCTTGCAGATGGGCGATCTCGGCAACACCGCTCGGGACGACATCACTTTCAGAGGCATCGTAGAGCATATTCAGAGCGACTTTTCGACCCTTCAGCGTGTTTGCGCAGATCTTGAAGGTCACGCCCTGATTTTTGAGGTTTGCGATGCGAGCCGTCATGTCGGCATCGGCGCTGCCGGACTTCATCTTTGTATTGGCGACCTGATCAGGTTCGAGGAGCAGCGAAAGGCCGTTACCGTGCATGACCACTCGCAGGTCCAGATTTTCCGCGCCTACCGCGTTAATGTGGTTCTGGATGTTGCGCAGGGCGCCGGTCTGACGTTTGGCGTCGTAGTAGTTCACGTGATATACGACTTTCTGTTTGCCGTAACCGTGGCCATCTGCCGATGCGGAGGTGGACAGGCCAAGCGCCATGGCGCCGCCGATCAGGGCCGCGATGAGAGTTTTGAAAATCTTCATGATGTCTATCAGTCCTTTGGTTTAATGGAGAGTGTTTTAGTCAACGGAACGACGTTCCTTGCACCATTTTTCTGGAAATGGTCCGACTCACCAATAGGGGTTTTCCC
>RGTL01000174.1 GCA_010025385.1 Gammaproteobacteria bacterium
AGCGGCTGACAGGCTCGGCGGGCAGGTTCTCCTCGCTGAAAAAATCGCGTGGAGAAAAGATCTCGGCGGCATTATCCGCTGGCTTGAGAACGAGTGTCGGGTGCTTGGAGTCGATATCCGCTTTAATCAGTATGCCGAATCGTCGGATGTTCTTGCAGAGAAACCCGATGTGGTGATTGTGGCAACCGGCGGCACACCCAATACCGAATGGGTTGGCGGAGACGCACAAGTCGTCACCTCATGGGACGTTCTCTCCGGCATGGCTACATTGAGTGGCCGGGTATTTGTCCACGACCTTACCGGGCGCAATGTGGCCCTCGCGGTAACCGACGCCCTCTCCGAACAGGGCCTTGAAGTCACCCTCAACACGCAGGATGCCCATATCGGCGCCGAGGCAATGCGTCTTGAAATGTCTCCGTTCATGAAACGCTTTTATGAGCGGGGAGTTACTGTCTGTGTGGACCAGGAGCTTTTGGCGGCAGACAATGAGGATGACGGCACTCGCGTGACGGTGCGCAATATGCACACCGCTACGACGCGAGAGTATGTCGTCGACCACCTGATTGTCGAGGCCGGCACCCTTCCCAATGACGAGCTTTTCTATGACTTAAAAGGTCAGTCGGCAAACGGTGGAGTGATTGATCTCGACCTTTTGGCCCAGGGGCGCGCCCAGCCTCACTGCGGCGAAGGCCTCCATCTTTATCGGGTAGGCGACGTCTCGGGCAGCCGAGACATCCACTGCGCAATGCTCGACGCCCTTCGCCTGTGTGCCAGGATGTAAACCCCTAGCTCTCTACTCCAGTACTCTGCTGATCCTCTGGCGCGGTACAGTCATAAACCCGGCCGGTGCGGTATGAGCAGGTATAGCTTTTACCGCGACACATTACGCTAATGGTGTCGCTGGTGAGCCCAGGGACAAAGTTCGTTATTTCTATATCGCCGGATGCACAGCCGGGAATCGCTACGGCCGTTTGATCAATAAGGGTTGAGCACCCCCCGAGGAAGCTCGCTAATAACAAGGTCAATACAATTCGCATGGCTAGGCTTTAGTTCAATTGATGAAAAGATTACGCATCGGCGCCAAATGATTATGCCTCAAGTGCCCGCGAGCTTGAGACTACGCATTGAGCCTAGAAATACGTTCTGGACATGCATCATGACCCGATTTTCTTTTCTGAAAAGACTGGCAAACACTGGATCTTTGATTTTTGTAATCTGCCTGCCTATCAGCGCCTCCACCTTAACCGGCTGCTCAGGGGCAACCACCACAGCGGGATCTGATCGGGCCTGCTGTCGTGGCCTGGTCCTCGAATGCGCGGCCTGTGAAGAGGGTCTCACAATAGATCAGTGGCTGAGTAAGACCTGTCCGAACGGCGAAAACAACGCCTTTTATGGCGGCTGGGATGCCTCCAAAAACAAAGACATCTGGATCTGTGAAAACGTTTAGAAGAAGACCGCAGAACCTCTCGATTTTAACCCATACTGGAGAATACTATGACCCTTGAATCGCTTACGATCTTTCTGGGATGGACCGCGCTGATCAACATAGCAGTTTTATTATTCAGCACCGTTATGGTGTTAGCGATTCGCGAGCGAATCTCAAAGATACACGCTAAGCTGTTTGGTCTTGATCAAGCAGATGTCGGCAGAGCTTACTTTCAGTATTTAGCGCAGTACAAGATTGCGATTCTGGTCTTCAACATCGCCCCTTACCTTGCGCTTCGGATCATGGCCTAAGCGAACAACTCATCTATTCGTGGGCATCGTGCGCATCACTGACGACGAACGAACAAGAAATCGCCACCGTCATCACCCGCCATGTGAATTTTTCCGTATTGGGGTGTTTGCGTAGTGTTCACCATCACTTTCGGCCGAAGTTTGCCGAAGAGTTGGGAGCCATCAATCACACCCTGGTTTTCTTCAAGAAGCGTGATGAAGGCGTGCGCGAATGCTGAATGGCCATTTGATCCCGAGTCGAGCACGGGCTCCAACCCGCCAGAGGTCAATGCGGTTCGGGCTTTCTTGTTTACAATCTGTGAGAACCATTCGGGATCCTTTTGCTCAATGCTGATCCCCCGCGTGATCGTGCCTGAAAAACAAGAGTCGGCGACCACCATCACATGTTTCGCCTTCATTGCTTTGATCTGGCTCACCACCCGATCTGTCGCAAGCCAATTGCTGTCATCATCGCGCTCCGCATCCACCGGGAGCCAGTAACCCTCATCCGCTACCGTGTCCAGCCAACCGTGTCCGGCGTAGTAGATAAGCACGTTATCTCTAGGCCCCACTTTTTCTCGAAGGCCTTTAAGGGAGCGAAGAATATCCGCGCGGCCGGCGTTTTCCAATAACTCAACGTCGAAACCATAACCCTTACGCAGCGTATTGGAAATTTCGTTGGCATCATTGATTGCAGCGCGCAGACTGGGGAAATCCTTGTAGCTGTTATTGCCAATGACCAAGGCATAGTAGTTTCCATAATCGAGGTTGGGAATCGCTGGGCTCTGCGCGATCGCGTCAGTCCCTCCGAGACTTTTTATTCTCAGGCGGGCAAGCCCCGCAAACGTGCCGGCTGGGAATGCGCGAAGATACTCTTCATACATTGCCACATCGTTGCTCTCACTGATCGCCTGCCAGAACTCCAACTCAATTGATTTACTAACCGCCTCGGAAGTGACGCCTAGTGTTTCTGGTGTTACGGTTGTCGCAGGGGTGAGCGATGCCGCCGCTGCCAGCTCGGTGGCTTGCTCAGGCTGTTGATCGCCGTCCACCGCGCGCGCAAAGTCATCGTTGTGCCATTGGGGCGGCTGAACGGATGCGGTTTTTTCTGGGGCCACTCGTCGCCATTCGATCGCGACACCCTTAGGCGCGTAGCACGGCGAGACATCGCTGTACAACACATCTCGATCGTATAGGTCTACGATGAATCGGCCCTCTCTCGATGGCGAAAGAAGCCCCTGCTCCGGCATGCCCCAATTCTTGTTCTGCCGGCGCCATGGGAAGCGCCGATCGGACAAGAAATTGATCAGCAACTCGGCACTTTCTTTCGACCGGCCCCACGCGGCTCCAATCACTTGATGGTCATCAAGCGGATAGATATGCAAAACGCAGTTATCTTTTGATTCCCAAATGCCCAGAAGTTCCTCTTTGCTCGCAACCGCAACATCTGAATGTACGGGATCGCCCTCCAAAGCTAAGGTCTCTACCGGCGTCTCGGTTGAATCGGGCGCTGCCATAGGTTGGCTTGAGTCTTTGTCGCTCCCGATCCAGGTCAGAAAGTCACTACTCACGAAGGATCGGCAGCGGTAAATATCGATCCCGCTGTCGTTATCTGCGAGTACCGCGTTTTTCCACTTCTTTCCACCGGAGCGGTGAAAGTCGTTGAAACATTCTTTTTCAAGACCTGCAAGACCCTCAGCTGAGGGCTGATTGCTTGCCAAAAAACTGAGAAGGTCAGCGCCATCGTCTGCCGTTTCGGTGGTGAGGGCCTCGACGGAGCTCGTTACGGAGTCGACCGCATCGGCGAGCGCTGCCTTTAATTTGGCGTCAAAATCTGAGTCACTGGCCGGGCTTGAATCATCGACGGTCGCAGAAACGCTTGCGATAAAGGATGACGTTCCGTTCTGATCGACGATCGTACAGGTCTCTGGCTGAGTCGAAACGCCCTTGCAAACGGACAAGGCTTCCTTTTTTACTCCAACCAGTATCGGACCGTTGGCAATTCCATAATAACCATCTTCGGCTACCGCCAGTGCGCAGGAATCGCTCGGGTTTCTGCCCTCACAAAAGTCATGAAGATAAAAATTGGCGGCACTCCGATTGAAGTTAATGCCGTGCTCACTGTCCGCGCTCGCGGGGTTACCGGTCCCCGCAAATACGCCTAACACAAGACCGCCAACCGCGAGGCGAAGGACGCGACGTGATGCTCCAGTGCTTGATATTGAATACATGGGCCTGCTGCTTTTTAGCGTCGTAGCAGAGGTTACGGTTGTGGCTCAGGACCTGAACACGTCTCCCCTGAGTGCCAGTTTTACCGCGTCATGACCGCTTAAGCAAACTCCAGAATCGGCGGTCTCCGCTCCAAAAGCTTCAGAACCGCCTCGGTAGTCGCGCGGCGAGTGTAGCGGCAAAGCTTAAAACCACAGCAAGGACGAGGTAGAAAACCCAAAATGGTGCGAAAAACAGGACTAGTGCGGCGATTGC